>DASRKU010000377.1:0-4334 GCA_035648815.1 Verrucomicrobiia bacterium
AGAGCCGCGCGTCTGCGTGAACCATTTCTCCCTCTCCCATCCGATGGGAGAGGGCCGGGGTGAGGGTTCCCAGGCAAAACTGGCGGAAATACATCCGTTCGGTTTCCAGCAAAACGGTGCTCCCGCTATGGCCCTGTTGCATTGTAAAACTTCTGTCCGCTAAAAATCGCTGAGTTCGTGTCCACCCAAATGATACCAGGCACGCTTTGCGTGACACTCACCTCGGGCGCCCAGGACAGGAGTGGGTCGCCAATGTTAGTGGTCGACAGGATGGAGTATGCCTGGCCGATGGTGCCGCCGCTCATGGTGATCGCAGCCTGCGCCCCCGGATAGGCGGCAATCTTCAGGCGCAAGACAGTTGAGATCGTGAGGCGAAAGACAAGGATGCGTGAATCATTCTCGTTGTTGGCGGAGTTCACCGGGGCGGGGATGCGGCTGGCGGAGTAACCACTGAAACCGTTGTAGTTGACGATTGAACCATCCGGCCCATGAATGTGACCGCCGGACGTCATGAAATCATTGTCGTTGCCCACGAACAGGAAAAAGTCATTGGGATAGTTCGTGTCATTGGCCGGAACCAGGGCCGCCCCCTCCCATTTTTCGCCCATCGTGAGCTTCGTGACCTGGCTGGTGCCGTTGTCATATTGGATATTGAATTTGGCGAGCTGGTTTGTATTGAGAAGGTTGATGGCTTCCACCCAGCTCAGGGGCGTGATAGCTGGGTCGAGAACACCCGCTGATGACGTGATTTTCCCCGCTTCGGCGTTCCTGGAATTGTCACCCACAAAATTCGTTGGAGTTCCAGCATCGATATCGACGAGCAAAATGCTTTTGAAAACATTCGGGTTGGGGCTGCTGTTGCCCAGGCCATTGCCGTCGCGCGAAAGCACCAGGAGCCGGTGATAATCCAGCGCGACAATTTCGCTTTGTGCGCAGGTGCTGTTGACGGAGTTGCCGTTGCCCGAGGTGCGGTACGTGGGCAGCGTGAGCGCGTATTCCGCGATGGGGCTGGCCGGGGTGGCATTGCTGCTGACGTCATAGATCAACAGGCGCGTTTGCCTGCGGTTTTCGCTGTTTGAATCCGCATCCTGAACGGTGGAGCTTTGAAGGAGGGCGAACAACCGGACGCCATCGGGGCTGAGAGCGACTCCCTCAAAACCCTGGTTATTGCGCCGGCCATTCGCAGGGGTGTTGTCCGCGTTAAAATTCAGGACGTTGACAGGCGAATGGGGCTGGAAGGCGGGAGGTGGAACGATGACACCCACGATCTTCCTGGCGGAATCGAAGCAGTAGATGTTCGGGCCATATTCATCGCCAAAATAACCCGATCCGTCAGGCTTGAGCACGAGAGCCTCGGAATCAATCGTCAGCTTGTTGATGGTATACGTGCTGGAGGAGCTCGAGGAAGGCGAGCGCAAGCCGGTATACGATCGCACATACGGCAGCGTCTGACCCAACAGCGTTGCCTGGTTGGTGCCCGGGTCAATGCCAGTAGTGAACGAAGTGGTGAGTGTTATGGGATCGCTGTATGTCAGCTTCACGCCGCTAATCGGCGTCGTGAACACCACCTGGTTTAGAGCGGCAAGCTGTTCCGCGACAGTCGTGCCGCCGATGTTGGTGGTGCCGCCGTAAGGAGTGAACGTGAAGCCGATCTGGTTGATCCTTGTGGCGTAATCGGACGAAAAAGAGCCCTGATTATATCCACGATCGGGGAGGATGTTGAAGATGCCGCTGTAACTGCCGTCGCCATTATTTGTCCAGCCGGTGATTTGCAGCCCGGAAATGGAGCCGAACGTGTCCCCAAAACCATCCAGAGCCGATGCTGAGATATTACCCACACCCACAAGTCCATGATTGATGATAGTGGTATCGCCGAGGGTATTTGTCACATCGCCCGGGATATTGAGGAGGTGAGGCGTGGTGAACTGCGCGTAACCTCCCGCAGTGAAGACCAAAAGCAAGAGCAGGGTTGCCAAAGCGCAACGCGAGCGGCCCGGGAAACACACGCACTTCATGGATGTTTTTAATATCGAACTTTGACCGGCAACACAACTTACCGAGTTTGACATTTGTGTGACGATCGGGTGAAGGAAAAACCCTCACCCCGCCCTCTCCCATCGGATGGGAGAGGGGGGCACTATTCTAACGTGTTAGACGATTTCACGGTGTAATTGCAACCGACGCGTCAACCAATTCTCCCTCTCCCGTCGGACGGGAGAGGGCCGGGGTGAGGGTCCTCTTCCGCTGTGTAGTCGCAGTTCAATACATACGAGCCCCGCATAAATTACGGCCGTCGCTCACGAATGGCCGTCACAATCTCCGCCACCACGTCCGCCTTGGGTTTGGCGCCGAGATTCCCTTTGCCATGCACGCGCACCGACACATTGCCCGCTTCCATGTCACGCCTGCCAATGACCAGCATCGTGTGCACTTTGGCCTCTTCGGCCCGCTGAATTTTGCCGTTGATTTTGTCGGTGCCGAAATCGCTCTCGGCGCGCACAAAGTGGGAGCGCAACTCGCTGACGACAGCTTTCGCGTAATGGACGAGCGGCTCTTCGTCGCCCAGCGTCAGCACCCGGACCTGCTCGGGCGCGAGCCACAGCGGGAAGTTCCCGGCGTAATGCTCGATCAAAAAGCCGATGAAGCGTTCGTGCGTGCCCAGCGGCGCCCGATGAATGCATAAAGGCGTCTTGTCGGTGTTGTCCTTGTCCCGATACACCAGGCCAAACTTGGCCGGGACCGCGAAATCCACCTGGTTGGTCGCCAGCGTAAATTCCCGCCCAATCACACTCCAAACCTGCACGTCAATTTTCGGACCGTAAAAGGCCGCTTCGTTCGGAACCTCCACAAATGGAATCTTCGAGTCCACCAGCGTCTGCCGGACCATGGATTCTGTCTGCTTCCACAGCTCCGGCTCGTTCACAAATTTCGCGCTGTCCCCGCTCAGCCGCGACGGATCGTGCGTGCTGAAGCGCATCACGTATTTTTCGATGCCGAAGATTTTGAAATACTTCAGGTACATGTCGTTCACCGCGTTGAATTCGGCGGCGAACTGCTCCGAAGTGCAATAAATGTGCGCGTCGTTCATGTTGAGCGAGCGCACCCGCATCAGGCCAAACAACTCGCCGGATTGTTCGTATCGGTAGCAGGTCCCGTATTCCGCAAGGCGCAAGGGCAGATCCCGGTAACTGCGCGGTTCCGCCGCAAAAATGCGGTGGTGATGCGGGCAATTCATCGCCTTGAGATAATAGCGTTCTTGCTCTGCCAGTAATTTCTCGATTTCTTTTTCACGAGCGCGCAATGCCGGATGCTGCTTTCTGAACTCCAGCCCTGCGGCGTGCACCTGTTCAGAATTAAATGCACCGGCATTTGCCGCCGTATCAAATCTTCTTTCGAGTTCTTCAAGTTGCTGCCGAACAATTTTCAACTCAGCAACGACCTTTTCATGATTTTCCACAGGCAGTAGCATCGGCGGAAACATGCTCTCGGCATACAGCACCGGCAGATGTCCACTGGTCAGGTACATCTTTTCCTTCGCAATGTGGGGAGTCTTGACCTGCACATAGCCCGCTTGGAATTCCGTTTCCTTTGCGAGCTTCTCCAATTCTTCGGCGATCGCCGCGCCCTTGGGCAGCCACAACGGCAGGCCGGGCCCCACGTATTCCGTGTCGATCGCAAACAAGCCCATTTCCTGTCCGATTTTTCGATGATCGCGGCGCTTGGCTTCCTCGAGCATCTTGAAGTAATTTTCCAGGTCGGTCTTGTTCTTGAACGCGGTGCCGTAAATCCGCTGGAGCTGGGGATTGCGCTCGTCGCCTTTATAATACGCGCTCGCCACAGTCGTCAGCTTGAACGCCCCAATGTTGCCCGTGCGCATCACGTGCGGCCCGGCGCAGAGATCAACAAAATCGCCGTTCCGATAAAAAGTGATCTGTTCGCCTTCGGGAATGTCCTTGAGATTTCCAATCTTGAACTTGCTCGGGTTTCCCTGCCTTTCGCTCAATCCGCCCAGCCGCCCACTTTGCGCCTCCGCCAATGCCTGGCCGCGCGTGACGACGATTTTTTCAAACGTGTGGTTCGCCTTGATCTCCTTCTTCATCTCTTCCTCGATCCGGAGAAAGTCCTCAGGCGAGATGCGATGCGACAGCTCCAAGTCATAGTAAAAACCGTTTTCCACGGGCGGCCCGGCGGCGAATTGGGCTTCAGGCCAAAGGCGGAGGATGGCCGTGGCCATGACATGGGCGCACGAATGCCGGACCCGCTCCAGCTCGGTCATCCGCCCGCGGTCATCCAGAGTCTTGCGTTCGGGCTGCTTGTTGCTGTCTTCCATAAAT
>DASRKU010000378.1:0-3381 GCA_035648815.1 Verrucomicrobiia bacterium
GGTCTGCAGTTCGCGGAACACTCCCGCCTTCCACGCGCTGTCCAGCGCGGCAGGATCGTCCGGCACACCGTCCTCGTTGGCGTCAATCTGCACCGGGTTCCCGTAAATGTCCGAAGTCAGCCGTGACTGCGAAGTCATCACGTTGTCAAAGAAAACGCCGTCCACCATCATCCCGCTGTCCAGCACGGTCTGATAGGCAAACCCGGCCTGGTAATCAGCCACATAAGGCTTGGTCAAATTGAGTCGATACGTCCCCGGCCAAACTTCAATGCGATTTCCATGGACGTCTTTCAGGTAATAATCGTCAGGCAAACCGCTGTTTTCGACGGCATTGATCGACGTGAGAACGCGCACATGCGGGTTCAGCCGGCGCAAGGCAACGGCCTGGTCGGCGGTGGGAAATGCTCCCAGCCACAGATCTATTTTCGCCATTGAGGCGAGTCCATTGGGCAGCCAGGATCCCCAGCCCCAAAGATTGCCCTTGCGCGGATAGGGAGGATTGGCGTCGGACAGGACGCGGTAGCGCAATTCCAGGAGGTAGTCAGGCTGTGCGGCGCAGCGGACGAAAACATGGTTCACAATGTTGGGATCAGGATTGAGCCCCTTGATTGCAGCGTGATGCTGGCGCGAACCGGAGCCGGAATCGAACGGCTGCATTTGCGCGAAAGTCAACGATTGGTTGGTGGAATAAGCGCAGCTCGTGTTCTGACTTGTTTCGACCAGCAACTGGACGACAGTCGTGCCGACTGGAAGCAGCGTGCTGGGCGGTTGCGCATTAGTAATCGGAAGCTGGGCAGTGACGGCAAGCACTGACGAAGCCAATGCCAGCAGCAGAAGTGAAAATCTCACCGCCCGGACGCCGGCTGGAAACGAAGAGGTCATGAACGATATTTTCATTTAAGGCGAGATGCTCGCCCCAGGCCTGCCTGACGCAGTCCACCGTATCAAAGTTGGTCGCAAATACCAGCTCTCGATGTGCGCAAAGCGCCGAAAACCAAAACGCCGCCCCAAACCTTCACCCCGCCCCTCTCCCATCGGATGGGAGAGGGTGGCCGATAGGCCGGGTGAGGGTTCCAGCGGGTGGATCCTCCTTATGGCTCGCATGTTTCAAAAATCTATATCATCTTCTGCTTATGCCTCATCGACCGCCCAAAGCAAAAAAGCCCGAATCAAAACCGGGAGAGTTGGAGAACCAACAATCTCATGCCCATCAAATGTCGGAACAGCGACGTCGCGAGATGGCCACTCGCTCGACCCTGTCACGATTGCGCAATCGGAAATCGGATTTGAAATGAGCCAGCCTCCGGCGCTTGCGATCGCATGACACGAGTTGTGAAGGAGATAGATTCCAAGCCGCTCCTGGATTGGTTGTTGCGAAAGCATCCCGACACCCCCAGGAACCGCGCCAAACAATGGATCCAGGCCGGCCGGGTGAACGTCAACGGCATCGTCATCCGCAAACCGCACCAACCCATTCCGGACCCCGGCGACACTCTCGAACTGAGCCCACGCCACGCCAGCACCCTCGATTGCGGTTCAGGCTGGCAAATCCATCCGCGGGTTTCCTTGCTTTACCTGGATTCGGCCTTTGCCATCGTCAACAAAGGCCCCGGATTAATTTCCGTTCCAGCCCCGGGTGCCGAGCTCTCGGCTTTGAGCATCCTCGCGGATTTTCTCATCGGCAAACTGAGAGTCCAGGATCGCAGCGTGGCCGGCAGGTCGCTTCCGCCCGTGTATCGACGCCTGGAACCCCTGCCGGTGCATCGACTGGACCAATATACGAGCGGCGTTTTTTGCATCGCCACAAACCCATCGGCGCGCAGTCACCTGATCGAGCAACTCAAAGCGCACACGATGAAGCGGGAATATGTCGCCTTCGTGGAAGGCAAGTCTGCCACCCGCAAAGGCGAGTGGCGGCATTGGCTGCAGTTGACCCGTGACGAACTTCGTCAGCAAATCGTCACCGAAGCGCAAGCCAAAGCCCCCGGGTCCGAAGCCAAGGAGGCCATCACTCATTACGAAGTCATTGCCGAATACCCGGTCGACGGCGGCCAGCGCTTCGTCACCAAATTGCGGCTCCGGCTCGAAACCGGGCGAAAACATCAAATTCGGGTTCAGGCCGCCAATGCAGGGCTGCCATTGATCGGAGACCGGACGTACAACCCGGCGTATCGGCGACAGGAGGAATCCAAACCACACATTGATTTTCCTCGCCAGGCATTGCACGCCGAGGTCCTGACGCTGGAACATCCGGAGCAGCCGGGAAAACGAATGAGTTGGACCGCACAATTGCCAAAAGATCTTCGCCAACTCGAACAGGAGTTAACGGGAAGAAAATTCAACAGGAGTTAACGGAGGATTCAAGCGTGAAGAACCGCTGCGTTTTGATCTGCTCGTTGAAGACTGTGTGCTGGTGGAGGCGAAGGCCGTCGAGAAGCTTGTGCCGCTGCACAAAGCACAGTTGCTGAGTTATATGAAGCTCCTCGACGTGCCGATCGGTCTGCTGATCAATTTTCACGAACTGAAAGTCACTGACGGTATTAAACGATTGATTCTGCCCGGAGCAAATTTACCAACGACGAATTCCTCAGATGGAAACTGTGGAATTTCTTACGAGTCATTTCACAAACCCCAAGACACGCAATGAACGCAATCCAGTTGCACCCACGTGCCAGGCAGTTGGTAGCGCGCAAGCGCGGGTACACTCAAAAAAAGTAAACTCCCTTATCTGCTCCCCCTCCGTTTCCTCCGTTCACTCCTGTTAAAATCCCCGTTAACTTCTGTTAAATGTCTTTGCATTTTGCTTTCTCCTGTAAACTTTGATCGCATGAATGTGCCCGGCCCAGCCTTGTTGACCGCCAACGACCTTGCCCTGGCTTACGGCCATCAGCGGCTGCTCGAAGCCGTCACGCTGTCAATTGCCCCCGGAGAAAAAGTCGGGCTGCTAGGACGAAACGGCTGCGGCAAAACAACCCTCTTGCGCATCCTCGCCGATCACCAAAGCCCCGATGCCGGCGAGGTGGCGCGACGTCGCGGGCTGCGCATCGGGTATCTGCCCCAGGAGTTCGAACTGGATGGCAAGCTCACGGTCCGACAAAACATCGAGGCGGGCGCGGCGGACCTGATGGAATGGTTGCGACGCTACGAATCCGGCCACGGCACCGACGCAGAACTCGCGATTTTGCTGAACCAGATTGAAACCGTCGACGGTTGGAAATTGCAGGCCCGCATTAATGCGACCGCATCCGCATTGGCCGCGCCGCCCCTGGATGCCCTGGTGGCGCCGCTGTCGGGAGGCGAAAAACGGCGCGTGGCCCTCTGCCGTGCCCTGGCCGCCCAGCCGGACTTGCTGCTTCTCGACGAGCCCACCAACCATTTGGA
>DASRKU010000379.1:0-6637 GCA_035648815.1 Verrucomicrobiia bacterium
GTCCATGAACGCTCCGGGATCGCCTTCGTCGGCGTTGCAGATAACGTATTTGTGGCTGTTCTCGGTTTTGGCGACGGTGCCCCATTTGAGGCCGGTGGGGAAGCCGGCGCCGCCGCGGCCGCGCAGACCGCTTTTAATGACCTGGTCCACCACTTCCCTGGGAGTCATTTCCCGCAGGACGTCGTGCAGCGCCTGGTAGCCTTCGGCGGCGATGTAGGATTCGATGCGTTCGGGATCGACAATGCCGCTGTTGGCCAGGACGATTGAGAATTGTTCCTTGAAAAACGGGCTTTCGGGATCGCTCGTCGGAACGTTGGTTTTGCCTCCTTTGACGGTGCCGACGATGGAGGGGGCATTTTCCGGAGTGACCTGTTGGTAAAGAGCCGACAGTGGGTCGACCTGGACCAGCGGTCCCTGGCAGCAGAGGCGCATGCAACCCACACCGCGGACTTCCACCTGATCCTGCAATCCGGCGTCCTGGACGGCCTGGGCGAGGGCTTTCTTGACGCCCTCCGAGTTGGAGGACATGCATCCGGCTGCCATGCAGCAGCGGATGGTAAAGGGCTTTCGTCCGGCGCGTTCTTTTTCAGCAATTTCGTTGAGGTCGTCAATGACCATGGCCGATCCATCCTTTCACATGTTCGAGGGCCGATTGGGCTGTTTGCCGGGGAGTCACGGTGCCGTCGTAGACAACGGCCGGCGCGATGCCACAGGCGCCGATACAGCGGGCCGTGAGCAGGGACAAGGCGTTATCCGGCGTGGTTTCGCCCGCCTTCACCTTTGCGAGGCCCTCGACTGCCGCGAGCACTTTGTCTGCGCCTTTGACGTAGCAGGCTGTGCCCAGGCAGACGACGCACGTGTGCTGGCCCTTGGGTTTGAGAGTGAAGAAATGGTAAAATGTCGCCACGCCGTAAACCCGGCTGGCCGGCAGCTTCAACTTGTAAGCAATAAACAGGAGCAGGTCATCCTCAAGATAGCCGAAAAGTTCCTGTGCCTTGTGCAGCACCTCGATCAAGGCGTCATGCTTGAACTGGTGCTTTTTCATGTGCGCTTCCAGAATCTTGAAGCGCTTATCGCCGCTGGCATGGGCCAGGATCTCCGGAAGCCGGCTCTGTTTCTGTTTTGATGATGTGGCAATCATGTCGCTCTGACGGGTGTGCCAACAAATGTTAAATACACCCGCAAAGGAAGATCGCTGGGTGGAAGTCAAACCGCTCAGCAGAAATTGCTTTTTTGTATACTTCTTTTGTATTCCTGAATACCTCTATAAAACTAATGCAAGTCTTCTCGAAGAATTAGCTTGGCCGCCTCTCTCCCTCGGTAGGGCTGCGCTGCCGCGCAGCCGGACGCACGCAGTGCGCCCCTACCGGCAGCCGGCGTCACCGCCAGCGTTTCCAGTCAGAAAGAAACAACTGCTCCGGCAAATAGCCGGTCGGCATCTGCCGCAGCGGGAATTCGGGGGGCAATTCTTTTCTGATGATTGTGTTGACGACGAAATTGCCCCAACTGGTGTCCCCGCTCAGGATCCAGTCCGTCACAAACCGGTTGTCGGTGGTCTTCTGCGTGAGGTACAGCGCATGCACCGGTTTGTAATTGTCGTTAATGCTGAAGAAGTTTTCTTTGGAAGCTCCGCCGGAGGGGTCGGGCGCCGCATTCAATGTCAGCCACGCGCATTGCCGGTTTCCGTACCATGCGACCGCCCAGGGAATATCGCTCATCATGAGTTCGTCAGGCTGCATCCAGGCCGCAGTCTGCTGGATGAGCAGGGGATGATAAGGAGGATAAGCCAGGGGCGAGGTGTGCGTAAAGAGCGTGAATACAAGCGGCAGGCTGGCCACAATTCCGAAAAAGCCAACCGCGAGAGAGCGCAGGCCGAGGCTCGAAAAAACAATTTGATCCAGGAGGGTGAAAAAGAGGCTGGCACCGTAAATGATGACCAGCGGCAGGAGCAGCACGACAAGATTTTCGGAATTGATCTCCGGCGAATCCTCCGACAATGCGGTCCGTCCGAGCACCTGCACGGCCATCAGCAGCAAGAGCGAAACGAGCAGGAAATAGCGCATCCTGCGAATGGCGGTGCTGCGGAATGAAACCAGGAGGCCGACAAGGAAGAATGCGGCGGTCAGACCACCGCCCAGCATCGCAAAAAAATTATCGAGCAACAGCCGGGAATTGCCAAAGAACTTTACCCAAATCGACGACGTGAAGAACTCGATTTGCGGGGACAGGGAGCGTTCGAGGCGGAAGCCGGGATAGAACCCGGTGCCTTCAATGACATGGTAGGTGGCGGTGCCGAACGCGGCGCCACTCAGGGCGTAATTGCGAACCATCCACGGCGCCATGCACACGGCAAACCCTGCGAGCGCCAGGACGCACAGGACGGCCTGGCGGGGGCCGCCGAAAAAACCAATGAATAACAGCGAAGGAATGAGAAGCCATCCGAAGGCATACCGGGTCAGGCCCCCCAGGCCTGTGAGCACGCCTGCGGCGACAGCGAGCGCGAGCAGCGCCGATTGACCCCGGCGCGGTTCCCGCGCTTCACCTTCGAGAAGAGTGAGACACCAGACCAGCGCCATGAAAATCACCATCACCAGCATTGTCGAAAGGCCGGAGATGCTGAAGCGCCAGAGTTCTTCGGTGCCCAGGAGCAACAGGGCGGAGAGCCATGCCACGCCCGGATCAAAGAGACGCCGGGCCCACAGGAAAGCCAGGATCACGACGGCCGCAAATAAAACCTGGTTGATAATCGCTATGAGGAAGTCCGGCTGGTATCGCCAGAAGCGTCCGCCGCTGCTCCAGAACTGGGCGGTGTGGGAAGCGGTGAAGTTGAACGGAAGCACCTTCATGAATGCGGCCAGGAGCACCGGGTAGGCCGGTGGATTGGCGATATCGGGGTGTGCACCACGGATCCGGGCGGGGTCGGCCGCGACTCCCGGGGGATGGTTCGATGGATTCTCACGCTGTTTTTTCTGAATCAAGTACATGCTGAGCGGGCGCACAAACAGTGTGGTGTAGCCGTCACCCTGTGCGATGCGTCTGCCCAGTTGCGCTGCGTCCATCGCCTCCAGGGTTGAAAAGTTTTTATATTCGCGAAGATCGTAGGCAGCCGCGACGAGGCCGGCGGCCAGGAGGGCGGCGATGAACCTGCCGCTGGAGGCCTCTTGGATTTTATTAATGAATTCCTGGAGCCGGGGCATATTAAAGGTTCTCGAGTTGGTACGTGTGCAATTTGCGGTGGAGCGTGCGGCGGCTGACGCCGATTTTTTGCGCGGCGAGGGTTCGATTGCCGTTTGTTTCCTTGAGAGCTCGCAGGATCAGTTGTTTCTCAGCCTCTTTGACCGTGAGATCATTGCGCGCCAGCATCCGCTGGGGGTCGGCCGCAGCGGCGTCGGAGCCCGCGCGGACCGATGCGGGCAGGTCGCGCGCCGAAATTCTTTCGCCGCGGCACAAGACGACGGCGTGCTCGATGGCGGTGCGCAATTCCCGGACATTTCCCGGCCAGGAATAGCCAAGCAGCGTGTCCATGGCATCGCTGGTGAACTCGTTCACCGGCTTGTTATTCTCGCGAGCGAACTCGCTCAGAAAGCTCTGGGCCAGCAGGGGAATGTCTTCGGTTCGTTCGCGCAGGGGCGGCAGGACGATTTCCACCACGCGCAGCCGGAAGAACAGCTCTTCGCGGAAGGATCCGGCTTTGACAAGAGATTCCAGGTTCTTATTGCTCGCTGAAACCAGGCGCACATCGGCGCTGAGCGTTTTGTTGGATCCGACCCGTTCGAAGGTGCGCTCGCCCAGAAAGCGCAGCAGCTTGACCTGGGTGGAAGCGTCGATTTCCCCGATCTCATCCAGGAACAGGGTTCCGCCCTGGGCCTGCTCGAATCTGCCGATGCGCCGTTCGTGCGCGCCGGTGAACGCGCCTTTTTCATGTCCAAAGAGTTCGCTTTCCAGGAGCGTGGGCGCGAGCGCAGCGCAATGCACGATGACCATGGGCTGCTTGGAACGGGGGCTCAACTGGTGAAGGGCCCGGGCGATCAGCTCCTTGCCAGTGCCGCTTTCGCCCTGCAGCAACACGGACGCCCGAGTGGGAGCCACCTGCTGCACCATCTCGAAAATCTCACGCATCGAATTGGATCCGCCGATGATGTTCTCCATTCCAAACCGGGCGTCCAGTTGCTGGCGCAGGGAAACGTTTTCAGCCTCGAGGTTTTGCTGCCGCAATGCGCGGGCGATGCGTATTTCCAATTCGTCGATTTGAAGCCGGCCTTTGGCGATGTAATCGTCGGCGCCCCGTTTCATGGCGTCGACCGCCAGTTCTTCGGAGCCATAGGCGGTCATCAGGATGCAAATGGGCGGGCGGGCCAGCGACTTGGCGCGGCTGATCAGGTTCATGCCGTCCTCGTTCGGCAGCCGGAAATCAGTCAACAACACGTCGAAGTGCTGGCGCTCGAGCAAATCCATGGCGGTCTTTGCATCTTCGGCCAGGTACACGTCATACCGATCCTCCAGCGCCGCGCGCAGCCCTTCGCGCGTCGGCTTCTCATCGTCGACGATCAAAAGCGTCGGAGTCATCCCATGTTGCGATTCACGATTCACCATTTCCGATTTGGGTCTGGACGACAAGCTAAAGCTGCACGGGGGCATCCAGCAACCGGGGCCTGGGTTCGTGCAGTGGCAGCCAGATCCGGAAGGTCGTGCCCCGGCCCAGGTCGCTCTCAAGCTCGATCCTTCCGCCATGGGCTCGGACGATGCGTTGCACGATCATCAAGCCCAGGCCGGTGCCTTTTTTCTTCGTGGTATAGAACGGTTCGAAGATGCGGTTGATTTGCTGCTGTGGGATGCCTCCGCCGGTATCCGACACGCGGACCCAGACGCCATCGGAACTTTCTCCCGTCTGCAACGTGAGGGTGCCGCCCTTGGTCATGGCCTGGAGAGCGTTCTTGATGAGATTCACCAGGACCTGCTGGATCTGGGTGGCGTCCATGGGCGCCAGCGACAAGGGCTCTGCCAGCCGCGTTTTTACATTGAGTCCGCGGTTATCCAGCTCCGGCCGCAGCAACTCCAGCGTCTTTTCCACGACCTGGTTGAGGGAAGCTGGTTTTAACTGCGGGGTCGCCGGGCGAATTGCCTGCAGGAATTGCGTCACGATGTAATCCAGCCGGTGGATTTCGCCTTTGGCGACCAGGAGGTATTGCTCCATTTTGCGCGCCGACTCGGCGGCATCGAAGCCGGCGGCCTCGCCTGGCGAGCGGGTCTTGCCGCCCAGGCGCAGCTGGCGTTCGGGAGTGTTTTGGATTTTCTTGAGTTCGCGCTCCATGAGCTGCAAATGAATGTGCAGGGCATTGAGCGGGTTGCCGATTTCATGCGCAACACTGGCCGCCAGGAGGGTCAGGGCCTGGATGCGCTCGCTTTCAATAGCTTCAAATGTCTTCTGCCGGGCTTCGGTGGCATCGTGAAGGATCAAAGCCAGCCCCGAACTGCCAGCAGCCTCCCCATCCAGCGGAGCGGCATACAGCAGCAGAAAACGCGGGCGCGGGTAATGGACTTCGAATTCGTGCCGGAGCACGCGTTGTCCGCTGGAGGCATCCAGCCGCAATATATTCTTCCACTCCAGCTCGGGAAGAAAATCCGTGATGGGCATGCCTTCGACGTTGCCCTGGAGCCCCAACAGGCGCGTCACCGCCTGGTTGAAATAAAGGATCTTCCCATTCTCATCGACCACCAGCACTCCGTCCTCGATGGCATTGAATAGAGTTTCCAGGAATGTGCGTTCGCGGGCCAGGCGCTGGACCACGGTCTGGAGACCTTCGGTATCCAGCCGGCCGATCCGGCCGAGCACCTTGTCGAGAAAGCTGGATTTGGAAGCCATACGTCAACTGGGTCTCCCAGCGCTGCAAAGCCGCAACCACTGCCAAAAGCAGCCCTCACCCTGCCCTCTCCCATCCGATGGGAGAGGGTGGCCGCAGGCCGGGTGAGGGTACTTTGTAATCCTTGCCAGGTATGCGTGATCTTCCGACATACTAGTATGGACGGTTCATTGTTTGCGCTGGTGGAGTGTCGCGCGGCAGCTCAAAACCAGTGTCTCTTTTTAAACAACCAGATCGTGGCCGCCGTGGAAATACACGTGATCAGGCCGGCAAGCCAGTAACCGTGCTTCCACTGCAATTCGGGCATATCGTGGAAATTCATCCCATACCAGGTGCCAACCATCATGAGCGGGGTCGTGATGACCGTGATCAGCGTCAGGAGCTTGACCACTTCCCCGGTTTGGTTGGAGGACATGTTGAGGTAGACCTGCAACATGCCCGTCAGAGAGTCAGCGTACCCCTGAGCCACTTCGGAGATCTGGAACAGCGCGTCGTACACATCGCGATAATACGGGACAATGTGGCCGCGGATGAGCTTGAATTCGCCGTGCGCGAACCGGGCCAGCATTTCCCGCTGCGGGCCGATGATTTGCCGCAGATGCGTCACTTCCTTCTTGATCTGCAAGATCCTGTTCAGGGTGTTTTTGCCCGGGTGTTGCAGCGCCTGTTGCTCGAGTTCGGCGATCTCCAGGGATAATTCGTCCAGCGCCGGCTTGTAATTGTCGACGATCGAATCGAGCAGCGTGTAAGCGACGCGATCCGGCGCGCGCCCAATA
>DASRKU010000380.1:0-2084 GCA_035648815.1 Verrucomicrobiia bacterium
AAAGATCCCGCCCCCATCGTCGGAGTGGTGGCGCTGGCCGATTCATCGATCAACATTGCGATAAAGCCCTGGACGGCGGTGGCGGACTTCAATCCTGCGAGCGCTGAGATTTACCAGGGCGTGGTCACTGCATTCCGGAAACAGCAAATTGACATTCCATTCCCGCAGCGCGAGGTGAGGCTGTTGGAGAAGGTTGAGGGTTGAGGGAAGGAGGATGCGGCGGTTCTTGCATTCTCTTGCAGCTCAGTGCTTCCGTTGTTCAAGCAGCGAGAGCAAGTGATGGAGAAAGGCGACGTTATCGCATTGCACGTATTTCATCGCGCCGCCCATGCGCGAAAAACTTTTGCAGAACCGCAGGTAATAGGCGGGATTGTCCTTGGGCGGCTCGCCTTTGGACCAGTCCCAATGGCCGCTATCCTGGATATCCACGACAAAGAACGAATGGTCGCGCACGATGGCGCGGCCTGACTGAAGGCGCAGGTTGTTGATGCAACTGAGGCTCTTCTCGAAGACCTGCGGCGCCATGATCGCCGAACCCACCGACAGCACGACGCCGTGGTCCAGCTTTTCCACCGACGCGCCAAACAGCGCAAAATCCATCGCCGCCGCGCGCCCAATCGCGGCCCCGTTGAACATGGGATGCGTGGCAATAATATCGTAGCCAATACCCGGATGGACTGTAAACGGGACGCCACGCCGAAAGGCCCCGGCCAGGATCGAGAATTGTTTCCATGGATGCTTCACAGTCACCCGGCCGGAGGGCAGATGATGAACGAGGATCGCCTGCAATAAATCAGCCCGGGCGGGCGCCATCGGATGCGCGGGCGCGTCCCGCAACGATTTTTCCAGTTCGCCGGCCGATGGCAGCGTGACCCCATCCTCTTCAATGAACCGGCCGAGGCTTCGTCCGTATCCCTCCTCTCGCAGAGCTCCGGCGAGCAATGCGAGGTGAATATTTCGCCCGGTTTCGTCCCACGTCCCAAAGGTCCCTGTTGCGACATTTTTTCGAACGCTTTCCTCGGTCCTGCCAAGAAACGCCAGTTCCCAGTCGTGGATTGTCCCGGCGCCATTGGTGGCCAGGTGTGTGATCCAGCCCTGTTCGATCAGCGCGTTGGCGATGGCCTGAGCGCCGTTTTTTACCAGGTGCGCGCCATACATCAGGATGACGCTCGCGTCGCGTTTCCGCGCCTCAGCGACCCGGAGCGCGCAATCACCGATGAGCTGAAGACTGGTCTGCGGGCATTGCGGAGGAGGCTTCGAAGGGCTGGCGACAATTGTTTCGATGGAACTCAGGCTTTCCCGTTTGGCGAGCGGGAATACTTTGACGTTTTTGAGATCGAGTGGCCGGTCGGGAGTTTTCATCGGTTGACAATCAAACATCGCAGATCCGCACACCCTGTTTCAGGGAGTCCAGGGCATCGGGGCGTTTGGGAACAAATTCCTGCGCCACGAATCCTCTGAATCCGGTTTGGACAATGGCTCTCATGACGGCAGGGTACTGGATCTCCTGGGTTTCATCGATTTCCCCTCGCCCGGGAACGCCGCCGGTATGGTAATGGGCAATGTATTCATGGTTCTCGCCAATGGTATCGACCAGGTCGCCTTCCATAATCTGCATGTGGAAAATGTCGAACAGGAGCTTGAAGCGTTCGGATCCAACCCGACGGACAAGTTCAACGCCCCAGGCCGTATGATCGCCCATGTAATCCTTATGGTTGCGCTTGCTGTTGAGCAATTCCATGCAAATCGTCACCCGCTGTTTTTCGGCGGCGGGAAGAAATTTTTTTAGCCCGACAACACAATTCTCAAGGCCCTGTTCGTCATCCATGCCCGCGCGGTTTCCGGAAAAGCAGCCGACGCGGCAAGCGCGGCAGTACCGCCCGCCAATTTGCGCAGGGCGGAGCGGCGCGGAATCTCCTGATTCATGCGGAGAATTGTTGATGGAGCGGACGTGAAATTGCACGAAGTTTTTGCTGCGAGTTGCGCTTCGGCCGCGGCAGACAAATCGGGCACCCTCTCCCATACCCACTCCCGAAACCCTCACCCGCCCTCCGGGCACCCTCTCCCATCCGATGGGAGAGGGT
>DASRKU010000381.1:0-2435 GCA_035648815.1 Verrucomicrobiia bacterium
TTGCCCGCCGTGCTGATCGTGGCGCTGATTACGTGGGTCCTCGTCATCGGCATCCGGGAAAGCGCCCGGTTCAACTCGGCCATGGTGCTGCTCAAGCTCGCGATCATTGGATTGTTCCTGGCCGTCGGCGCCTGCTATGTCAAACCGGAGAACTGGGCCCCGTTCGCGCCGAACGGATTCGGCGGAATCTCAAGCGCCGCAGCCAGCATTTTTTTCGCGTATATCGGTTTTGACGCGGTCTCCACCGCGGCCGAGGAAACCCGGAACCCGCAGCGCGACATGCCCATCGGCATCATCGCCAGCCTGGTGGTATGCACGATATTGTACATCGCCGTCGCGCTGGTGCTCACAGGCATGGTTCCCTGGAAACAATTCAGCGACGTGGCCGATCCCCTGGCCAAGGCTTTCTCGCTGCGCGGGATGAACTGGACGGCGGGAATTATTTCCTTCGGGGCCGTCTTCGCCACGACTTCCGTGCTCCTGGTCTTTCAATTGGGCCAGCCCCGGATTTTGTTTTCCATGGCGCGCGACGGCCTGCTCCCACCCTGGGCCGCAACAATTCATCCGCGATACCGCACGCCGCACGTGACCACGATCCTCACGGGCGTGTTTGTCGGCGCCTTTGCCGCGGTGACGAACATCAACGAAGTGGTGGACCTCTGCAACATCGGCACCCTGTTCGCCTTCATCCTGGTGGCCGCCGGAATCCTCGTCCTGCGCCGAACGGATCCGGGACGTCATCGGCCTTTCCGCACCCCGTTTGTGCCCTGGGTGCCCATGCTGGCAATTCTGACGTGCGGCTATTTGATGTGGGAACAACCCAGGATCACCTGGTGGCGGTTCTTCATCTGGCTGGCTATCGGCTTGGTGTTCTACTTTGCGTACGGAAAAAAACGAAGCCGATTGAATTCAACCACGGATGAACATGGATAACTCCCTCAAGTCAGTGAGTCAGTGAATCAGTGAGTCAATGAATGAGAGAGGGTTGTCAGTGTTTCATTCTCTGACTCACTGACTCAATAAGGGAAGGCAGGGCTGCGCTGCGCGCAGCCGGACGCACACAGTGCGCCCCTACCCTCTAAATCCGTGTCCATCCGTGGTTAAACGGTTTCCCCCTGATTCGCGTGGTGAATTCTCGAAGCATGCAATAGGATATTGCGTGTGAGCACTTCGACGCAGACAGAGCGGCGTTCGACCCATCCCGAATCTATCGGTCCGCATCGCGCAGCATTTCTCACGACGCATTGGTCCGTGGTGCTGAGCGCGGGGGGAAGCGACAGCACACGCGCACGGGAGGCGCTATCCAGACTCTGCCAGACCTATTGGTATCCTCTTTATGCATACGTGCGCCGGCGGGGGCACAGCCCGCAGGATGCGGAGGATTTGACGCAGGAATTCTTCGCCCGCTTGCTCCAGCACAATTGGGTCGCGCTCGCTGACAGGTCCAAGGGCAGATTTCGCTCGTTTCTCCTGATGGTTTTGAGTCGATTCCTCGCCAACGAGTGGGACAAGATCCGTGCGCAGAGACGTGGCGGGGGTGTTCCCATGTTCTCTCTGACCATGGATACCGCCGAAACCCGGTATTGCCTCGAACCTGCGACCACAACCTCGCCCGAAGACCTGTTCGAGCGCAAATGGGCCGTGACTCTCCTCGATCAGGTGTTGGTTGCCCTGCATGACGAGTATCACAAAGCGGGCAAAACCGCTGTGTTCGAGGCACTGAAGCCATGTCTGGTTGGCCCCAGCAAGGCGCAACCGTATCAGGTATTGGCGGCCAGGCTGGGCATGACCGAAGGCGCCGTGAAGGTCGCGGTGCACCGCTTGCGCGAGCGCTACCGCCTGCGGCTCAAGGAAGAAGTCTCCCAAACGGTGGCCTCTCCTTCGGATGTTGATTCCGAACTGCGCCACCTTTTCCGGGTGCTTGCACGGGGATAACACGATTTCCTGTAACCTTTCGCCCACGATTCTTAGTGAACAGGGTGAAAGGTGATTTATGGATACGAAACGAATTTGTCCGGCATGCCAGCGCCCGCTGACCGGCGATGCTCCCCAGGGGCTGTGCCCTGAGTGCCTGCTGAAGGCCGGGCTCGGCAGCGGCGTCAGCATCGGAGAAACCAAATCCGCCCAACCCAAATTTATCGCTCCCTCGCCGCAGGAGCTGGCCGGCCGATTCCCGCAACTGGAGATTCTGGGCTTCATCGGCCAGGGCGGCATGGGCGCGGTGTACAAGGCCCGGCAAAAACAGCTCGACCGCATCGTGGCCTTGAAAATTCTGCCCCCGAGCATCGGCGACGACCCGGCATTTGAGGAGCGATTTGCCCGCGAGGCGAAAGCGATGGCGAAACTGGATCACCCGGGAATTGTGACGATCCATGACTTCGGCCAGGCTGACGGGCTCTTTTTCTTTGTGATGGAATTTGTGGATGGCGTGAACC
>DASRKU010000382.1:0-9554 GCA_035648815.1 Verrucomicrobiia bacterium
TGCTCTA
Organism: Verrucomicrobiia bacterium; assembly: GCA_035648815.1. Lineage (GTDB taxonomy): Bacteria > Verrucomicrobiota > Verrucomicrobiia > Limisphaerales > BOG-1460 > DASRKU01. Next base: position 8 of record DASRKU010000382.1, read on the forward strand.
CCACTGAGCTAACCGCGCATTACGGGGAAGTAAAGTTGCAGGCAAGCTCCGGCATTGGCAAGCGTCTTTTGCCGATTGTCGAGGCGGCCTGGGGAGTCGGCAGCAATGCTCGCCAACCCATGTTGTGGGGACGAGCCGTCCCCACTCCGGCGCCTGACTCAGCTTACGCCTCCGCAGGTCCGCCTGGGACGGGGGCGCGCTCCCGCACTTGCACATTGACTCCGGCCGGGCGTTTGAAAAAGTGAGGGCCGCATTATGGCAAAGATACAACGCGCAATTCTCTCCGTGTCGGACAAAACCGGTTTGCTCCCGCTGGCCCAGACTCTTTCCTCGGCGGGGGTTGAACTGCTCTCCACCGGCGGGACGGCCCGGATGCTTCGAGAGGCGGGCTTGAAGGTGAAAGACGTCAGCGAGCACACCGGTTTCCCGGAAATGATGGACGGCCGCGTCAAGACGCTTCATCCGAAAGTTCACGGGGGTTTGCTGTTCATTCGGGGCAATGAAAGCCACGAGGCCGCGGCTCGCGCCAATGGGATTGCGCCGATCGATCTGATCGTGGTCAACCTGTACCCGTTCGAACAAACCGTTGCCAATCCTCAGGTGCAGTTGCACGACGCGATTGAGAACATCGACATCGGCGGACCCTCGATGCTGCGCAGCGCGGCCAAGAACCACGAGAGCGTCACCGTGGTGATGGACCCTGGGGATTACAGCGCGGTTGCCGAGCAGATCCGGAACAGCGGCAACACCACGCTGGAGCTGCGCCGGAAGCTGGCCGCCAAGGTGTTTGCCAGGACGGCGGCGTACGACGACGCCATTGCCGCTTACCTGGGCAAGGCTTTCAGCCAGGAGCCCGGCGAAACGGTTCCCGCGAATCTCCTGATCCAGGCGCCGCTTGCACAGACCCTGCGTTACGGCGAAAACCCTCACCAGGTGGCGGCGCTATACGGAAACTTCAAGGACTCCTTCGAGCAGCTCCATGGAAAGGAACTGAGCTATAACAATATTCTGGACCTGACCGCGGCGGCGCGTTTGATCGGCGAATTCACAGAGGATCTGCCCACGCTGGCAATCCTGAAGCACACGAATCCATGCGGGGTGGGAATGGGCGCAAGCTTGCGCGAGGCCTGGGACAAAGCATTCGCCACTGATCGCCAGGCACCCTTTGGCGGCATCATCGCGGTCAACCGCGCCATTGACGGCGCCTGCGCCGAGGCCATTGCGGAGATCTTCAGCGAAGTCATCGTCGCGCCTGATTTTACATCCGCGGCGCTGGAAGTTCTCCGGAAGAAGAAGAATCTGCGGCTGTTGAAAGTGAGAAAGCTGCCCGTGGATGACGGCAGATGGGAAACGCGAAGCGTTGGGGCGGGTTCATTCCTATTGCAGGCATGGGATCGACAATTGACGACGGGGGTGGAGCTGAAGGTGGTGACCCGCAGGCAGCCCAATGCGGAGGAGCTGGCCGCGATGCGATTCGGGTGGCGCGTGGTAAAGCACGTCAAATCCAATGCGATCGTTTATGCGAGTTCGGACCGAACGCTGGGCGTGGGCGCCGGCCAGATGAGCCGGGTGGACGCCAGCCGCATCGCCGTTTGGAAAGCGGGAGAAGCCGGACTTTCGCTGCGGGGCAGCGTGGTATGCAGCGATGCGTTTTTTCCGTTTGCCGATGGTTTGATTGCGGCCGCGGAAGCGGGCGCGACGGCGGCGATCCAGCCGGGGGGCTCGATGCGGGACGGGGAAGTGATTGCCGCGGCGGACGAGCGGAACATTGCGATGGCGTTTACCGGGATGCGCCATTTCAGGCATTAAAGCAGCCCTCACCCCGTCCCTCTCCCATCCGATGGGAGAGGGTGGCCGGAGGCCGGGTGAGGGTTCTCGGGCGTAGGCACAGGGGTGACGCTCCGGAAATATAGTGGAGCACAAACGGAGAGAAACGCGTGCCGGCGCACTCCTGCTACTGGGGCAGCCAGTAGGCGAGGGCAATTTGTCCGAGCGTCACGGCGGCGATGAGGCTCCAGACCAGGGCTTCGGATATCCTGAGGCTGCGCTGGCGCGCTTCATTGAGCCAGAATCTGAGTTTGAGGGCCCCGATTTCCAGCGTGTCCCCGTTGTGCAGGACGGTTCGCTGGACTGGCTGGCCATTGGCGGTGACGAGCGCTTCGGGAAACGTTTCCAGGACAAATCCTGCGCCGGGGTGGAACTCAACGCGAAAGTGTTCGTTCCAGACGCCCTGCTCCGGGAGTTGCAGGTCGCAGTCCGGAGCGCGGCCGACCCGGACAGGAAAATGGCGGGCAACCCAGGTGGCGCCCGCCTTCTTTCCGGAAAGAATTCTAAATTGAACCATTAAAACATCCGGCGCTTGACGACAATTTTGTCGCCAGGATATACCGGCACATCTTCGGCATCCCCGTTAAGGATTTTCTGAACATTGATTACTTCGGTCTGCCCGTTGGCACGGGTCAGCCGCACCTTGCGCCGGTTGGCAAAGTCGGTGAAATCCTGAGCCGCGGAGATCGCTTTGATAATGTCGGTCTCTCCCAAGTACGGTTCAGGGCCGGGTTTGCGGACTTCGCCCGAGACGTAATAAAAGCGGTCGGCTGAAGTGACCGTCACGGTGAGGTTCTTATAGAGGGCGTTGTATTTTTTTTGCAGTTCCACCTGCAGTTCACCCGGGGTGCGCCCGGCGGCGGCGACAGTTCCGACCAGGGGCGGCGTGATCGTTCCGTCTTCCTTCACAGCTTCCTTGTGGGGTTGGAGAACGAAGTCCGGTCCGGATCCTGAAAACGTGATATTTACCGAATCTCCGATTCGAAACTTGTCGACCATCCCGGCGCCAGGAGGGGCGACGTCGGAGGGTGGACTTTCAAAATGAGGTTTTCCGAAATGGCAACCGGTGATGAGCATGGCTGCCCAGAGGATTGCCAGGAACGCGAGCCCGCGTCCCGCACGACTGCATTGTTCTTTCATCTGTTGTTTTTCCAATATCAGTACTTCGGCTTAATGTCGGGTTTCTTTTCTTCGGAACCACCTTCAGCAGTCGCTGCAGGCTCGGAATCTTCGTTCTTGGAGTAATACTCGTGGTAGTACCCGCTGTAATAGTAATAATTTTCGTCTTGCGACATGTTGATGTTGTTCAACACGATTCCGACCAGGTTTCCGCCCACCTTTTCGATCATTTGCTTGGCGCGAATGTTCATAGGCTGGGGATAGCGGCGATATTGGATTACCTGGAGCGTCATGTCCACCACGCTGGCCAGGATGGATGCGTCGCTGACGCCCATGATGGGCGGGGAATCAAAGAACACGAAGTCATAGCGCTGTTTGAGGTCATTGATGAGGTCCCTCATCTGGGCGGAACTGAGGATTCCCAGCGAACTGCTCGGCAGTTTGCCGCTGGCCATGAAGTCCAGGGTTGGCAGGCTGGTAGTCTGAATGACTTCCTCCAGCGTGCTCTGTTTGAGGAGGTAATTGGTCATCCCGATGTTATTGGTGACGCGCAGCATTTTGTGCAGCACCGGGCGGCGCAAGTCGGAGTCGACGATGACGACGCGATTGCCATTCTGGGCGAAAATGGTGGCGAGGTTGAAAACGGTGGTGGATTTGCCCTCTCCCGCGCCGGCGCTGACGATGGCGATGCTGTTGAGGTTGCTGTCTTTCCTTGAGAAAAGCAGGTTGGTTCTCAGGACGCGGTAGGCCTCGGCATGGGGGCTTTCGGCTCCCTCCTCCATGAGCAATCCCACATTTTGCGGAATGACGCCAAGCACTGGCGACTGGAGCGTGCGCTCCACGTCATCAATGGTTTTAACGCTGGTGTCGAGATATTCGATAAAGAACGCAAGGCCGACGCCCACGATCAAGCCGATGACAATGCCAAGGGCGATGTTCAGGGCTTTCTTGGGTTTCTCAGGTTTATCGGCCTTGAAGGCGTGGTCGACGATTTCCACCATGGAGGTCCTGGGCAGGGAGAGCTCGGTTTGTTCCTGGGAGATTTTAATGGCGAGGATCATCCGGAACTGAAGCAACTCGGCCAGGCGCTGCTTCACGGCAAAGTAGGGACGGCTGACCTCGGCTGCTTTCAAGTCGGACTCCTTGGAGAGTTCGAGCTTTTGTTTCATTTCCTCGATGCCTTTTTTTCCGGCATCCACGTGAGTCTGCATGCCCAGCATGATTCCCTTGACGCGGTCTTTGATACGGCTGTCCAGGTCGTTGAGGACTTTCTCAAGATTTTTGTAAACCGGGTGATCCTTGTTGTAGTCTCTTTCGGCGGAGAGCAATCGTTGCTGGGCGAGGTCGAATTCGCTGAGCATGTTATTCAACTGGGCGTCGGGAATTTGCAGGGCGGTTTGGATGGCTTCGCGTTGTTCGGCCGGGCTGAGGAGTTGCAGGTTGGTGAGGACGGTTTCCTGCCTGACCTGTTCCGTTTCCAGCGTGATCAACGTCGAGGTCAGCATGCGGATGGCCTCCATGGAAAGCGTCGGGGTCGGAGTGGTGCTCATCGGGTCGGGATCCGACACCTTCAACTCGGTGCGTTTGCGGTCGACGTCCGCCTGGGTTTCGGCCACTTCGGCCATTTTTTCCTTCCACTGTTCATCCAAGGCCTTGATGCCGTTTTTGGTTTGCTCGCGCAATTGGCTCAGGCGATGTTCCTTGTAGACCTCGGCAATTTCGTTTGCAATTTTCTGGGCTTCCTCAGGTTTGTCGCTGAAGACGCGGATCTCGATGATGCTGGTATTGCGGACCGGGCGAAGCTCCATGCTTTTCTTGAGAATCTCCAGCGTATCGGAAGTCTTGAGCCGTTCGCCGCCGCCGTACTTGGCCGCCCATTCCTGGTTGAGATTCAGGTCATTGATGACCTTGCCCAGGATGATATCCGACTGGAGGACTTCGAATTCCGTTTGGATGAAGTAAGGGTCATAGCCCGCCCGCACCATTTGGCGATCGGCGCCAAGACTGGGGATGTCAGCAATATCGCGCTCGATGCGAATGCGGGAGGTGCTGGAGTAGGATTCGGGTAAAATGAACGTCACCAGGGTGGCGGTGAGGACGACCAGGAAGAACACGGCGAGAATGATAGTCTTGCGGATGCGAATGATGCGCCAATAATCCAGGAAATGCAGCTTTGTTTCCGGTGAGGCCGACGACTTTATTGGATCCATAAGTTCAAAAAAAAAGGGAGCCAGTCATGATTGCCCAGCTCCCCGAATAACACGACAGGCTATATTAATAGCTCGCCGTCAAACCGATGTAAACTCGATTTCTATCATAAGTTCGACCAATTTCGGACTGCACCTTGTCGTAATTATATCCGATGTCGGTGGAGAGGTAAGGATTGATCCGGTACTGGAAATTCAACCCGATGAGGTAGTATTGCTCGCTCTTGTTGTTGAATTGGCCGCCGTTGAACGTGGCGTCCTGGACTTGCGCGGTCAACGTGCCGTAAACCTTGGGGAAGATGCGATGATTGACATTCGCAAAGATCACCGCGGCTTCCTGGTCCAGAGTGACACTCGTGCCGAATGGCGCAACAATGTCCGTCGCAGTGCGATCATAGCTGAAGCCCACCTGCGCGGAGCTTTCGGTGGTGTAATTGTATTTCAGGCTGGCATTGACATACGGGCTGATATGGCTGCCGCCGCTTGGGGAATTGTAATAGTCTGTGTCACGCAAGCCCACGCGGAGTGAACCGGAGAGGTCCGGCAGGAAGTTTTGATCGACGCCCACATAACCATAGTTGGCCCGGTAATTCCTGCTGTCGCTGAACAGGGTGAACCCGGTATTTTGATCGACGGATATCTTATCGTCGCCCGTGTAGTCCGCCTGCGAATACTGATACCCGATGATGCCGATGGTCTCTGGCAGCAACTGAAAGCGGCCATCCAAATGCACGACATTTTCGATTCGATTCAGCTCCGCACCAAGGCTGGGAATACCGGTTTGATCGAACGGCGTCGTATCGTGATAATTGTAGTAGGAATTGGCGTAACCCAGTTCGAGGGCAAAGATTGGAGTCAGCTGCGCGTCGAAGTTGATCGTGCCGTTATTGCGGATGTTGTCGCCGGGAACGCGCTGGGGATCCGAAAGGAATTGGCTGGACCGCAGCAGGTCGGGTTCCTGGCCGACGACAAATGAGTCCGTGACGCCGATCCGATAGCGTTCGGTGAAGGTATGATCCAGGGAGCCGTTGAAAGCGTGGTCCTGGTCGTAGTGGCTGGTATTGCCAAAGGGTTTCTTGTCGTACCAGCGCAAGGTGTAAACGTACCCAGCCTGCAGAACAGTCTGATCGTCCTGCCAATTCAGAGCGGCTCCCGGGTTGATTTGGTAGCCAAAGGATTCCTGGCTGAAACCCGAGTTCTTTGGCGCGGTGTTGATGTTGTCGTCGTAGAACCCGCGCAAAGAAGCGGAAATACTCCACGGCTTAGTAGTTGTCGCAACCATCTCCTGCCCGTACACCGCGTTGAGGCTTGAGGCGCCCAGCGCAAACAAACCAACAGAGGCAATGATTTTTTTCATATTTGTTCAGTATGTATTAACACCCCGAGCAGCAGTGCCAACAGTAAACCTGTCCGTTTCTTACCGAATCATTGTAGTGACTGTCAAATGATTCTTCGTTCGTCATTTTACAAACCCGGCCAAAAATGCAAACTATTTTCTTGAAGCCCCCGCGAGCCGGGCTGAGAACATCCGCGCATTGCCAAAAGACTCTTGCATCTGTCGGTGCCAAACCAAGGGACTTTGGCCGCCCGCTTTCCATAGACAATTCGATTGCGCTGTGTGTTCAATCTTTTGCAGGCACCAGAGTTTGGTGTCCGTGCCCAGCCGTCGCCCCCCTGCTCAGCAACCGCCATGCCCACCTGTCTGCCCGTTCAGGAACACACCTTCGCCGATTTTGGCTTCGTCAAAGCAATCGCAGAAAAGCTGCCCCACCGCCGTCAGATCAGCCGGCAGGTGAAGGCATGGTTAACCACGGATGAATCCAGCACGGTAAGGCCGCAACCACGGCCAAAAGCACCCTCACCCCGTCCCTCTCCCATCGGATGGGAGAGGGACGGGGTGAGGGCACGTTGCAAGTTTTTGCCAAGAATGCGTGAACTTTCGACATTGTGGTACGGAAAAATGGGAAGCGCATCTTCTGCGCGCCAATGGATTATGTTGCCTCCGAACCCCGGTGCACAACATGCCCATTAACCCGGTCATTTCTTCCCCCCACACGAATCGGACGCACGCATCTGCATCAAGGCAGACTCAGCGTCTGACCCGGCCGCAACTTTCTTGGATCCAGCCCCGGATTGGCAGCCAAGAGCGTGTCGAGCTTGACTCCATTTTTTCGGGCAATGGAATACGGCGAATCGCCCGAGCGCACGACGTAACTGCGCGCGGGCGACGCCGGCCCGGCCTGGGGCCGAACGTCGGGAGCAGGCGGCGCGGTTGAGCTAACCTGTGGGGATGGCGGCGTCGCCGCAGCCAGCGCCCTGGGAACCGGGGTTGCCGCTGGAACCGGGTTGCTGGCAGACTGCAATCGAGCCCCATAGCTCCGCCATTTTTCCAAATCATCGCGGAGGCGCTTGTTTTCCTCCGCCAATTGTTCGAATTCATGTTGCATTCCTGGCGCGACCGGCAGCGGCAGTATGGTCTTTGCGAGGTCCTGTTTGCAGTTGGTGATATGTTGCCGGATGACTTCGCTGTTTTCGGATGCGGGCCGCAGTTTCAGGTATTGCTCGTAATGGTAGATTGCGGCGGCGGGGTCGGGCTCCTTCTCTTCGTACAGCCAGCCCAATTGGAAATGGGCGGATGCCGAGTGCGGATTGGCTTCCAGGGCTTTCTCGAATTCCTCGATGCCTCCTTTATAATCCATGTTGTTGATGCAGCTTCGACCGGACAGGAAATGCGGCTCTTTTTCCTCCTCGAGCTGGCTTTGGCTGGAAGGCAGGCAGCCGTCCAGGCTCAGGAGGAGAACAAGGACCAGCGCAGCGCAAAATGCCCTGACCAGCGAAGTCATGAGCCGACACTAAACGAAGCGGCGAGAACCTGCAATGTCGTTCAAAGTCATTGAGCCGAGAACGGGTTTGGTCCGGCTGCTCCAGGCGATCGCAGCCTCGGAGCGAAGAGCACGCCCAGCACTCCGTACACGGCCGCAACCAGGAACTGGGCGGCTGCGAATGCCATGCCCTGGACCAGGTCGAGTATCCCGGCCCCGGAAAGCAGCAAGCCGGCAATCAGGAACAGGGCGCCCGGCATGAATGCCGCCCCCGCAAGCTTCCAGCTCTGCCACAAATTCAAATCCCGATTTGCAAAAAAAGCCATGAGCCAGACTCCGCCCGAAAACAGCGTTGCCAGAGAGCACCAGAGGACCATCAACCCGGCCAGGACGCAGACGAAGGCTATCCACAAAATCGGCGGTTCCCATGCGCCCCACCACGGCTCCAGTTCACCACGATTGAAGGGGATAACGCGATGCCGGGGATAGCCGATATCCATGTACCCGAACAGCGAGATCATTCGAATCGTAACTTTGCCAAATTCGACCTGGACCAGCGCGGGTGATCGCAACTGGCCGGTGTGATTCAGATCGAGAATGAAACAGAGGTATCCATTTTCGCCCAGCAATTGTGGGGAAGGGGCGTCGCACGCCAATCGGGCCGATCGGATTTCTCCGTGATCTGGAAGTCGCTGGATGCCGGCGCGAATGGGAGGAAACCAGGTGGTGGAGAGAAACCAGACCGCTGCGGCTGCGGTGAGGCCGGCGAAGACGGACTGGACGAGGAGCAGACGCCGGAGCGAACCCAGCGCCAGGGCCGCCACGCCTCGCGGGGTCAGCGGTTGCCAACCCCTTCCGCTTTCCTGCACCGGTAATTTCATCAAAGCCATCCCGCGCCAGTCCGGCGCGGGTTCAATTGAATCAATCCTACCGAGAGGCCGATGATTTGTCAGCGGCAGTTTGCGGAAGCAAAGACCCTCACCCGCCCTTCCGCCTTCGCCAAGGCTACGGCGGACAAGTCGGGCACCCTCTCCCATCGGATGGGAGAGGGACGGGGTGAGGGCGCCTTCGACCTTCGACTCTCGACCTTCGGCCTTATTTGGATCCGTGTTCATCCGTGGTTAAAATGCCTTGTCTTCATCACCAATTTCCGATGTCCGCTGCTTCTCCTTCGCCGCCGTCGGCGTTATCCGCGCCTCGGGACCAAATGTCGTAGCTGGTGGTGTGGTGATTTCCGGGAGCGCGGTATTGATAGGGATTACCCCACGGATCGGACCGAAGCTGTTTGATGTAGGGGCCGCGCCATTTCTTTTCATCGGTTGCCGGTGCCTCGACCAGCACATTCAAGCCTTCTTCACTCGTCGGGTAGCGATCCATGTGGATGTAAAATCTTTCCACGGCGGACTCGAGTTCGGCCACATGCGCTTTGGCGGCGCTCACCTTTGCGTCCTGAGTGGTCCCTACGAACTGCGGGATAATCGCCGCCGCCAGGATGCCGAGGATCACCACCACGACCATGAGTTCGATAAGAGTGAAGGCGCGGGTGGCCCTCACCCCGTCCCTCTCCCACAC
>DASRKU010000383.1:0-5476 GCA_035648815.1 Verrucomicrobiia bacterium
GTTCCGGCCTGCACCCGTACACAGTACAATGGGAGAATTGCTTCTACATCATTCGTGGAGGCGAGGCCAGCGTGTCCGACGGGCCCGCGATCACGATTTCCAATGGGCTGCCCGCCAATGCGTGCGTGTGGGTAGTGGCGACGAACGCCAATGTCCGGCTGTTCGGCCCGCGCTTAAACCACCATGGAACGAATGGGGTCGATTGCGCGATCTACAATTTGTACGGGAACACCAACATCATTGGGTGGTACTTTGATAACGGGATTCTTACCTATGTGGATGGGGCGAATTACTGGACAAACACTCCGCCCCAGGGCTGGCCTCCGCCCCGTTTGTTCGAGAAGTACTAACGTCCACCCATTGTTTCCACACGCCGTGTGGAATTACGCCAGGCGCGGGTCATCGTAACAAATGGAACAGGTTGTAGCGGCTGGCGAACGCCGGCTGATTGATGATGATCTCCGATCCAGTCACGAACAACGCAATCACAGCCAAAATACAAAACCGGGAGCGTTCGCTTTTGATCCATGAAATAGCGCGGTCCAAGCCTCGCACGTAGAGCAGCAAGAATGGAATCAAGGCAGCACTGACCAGCCGGCCGGAAGTGAAATACGGATGCTGCTGCGATGGGTAAAAGCATCGCCCGAAATCGAAGCTGACCGAAAGCAGCCCCATAAAAATCACGAGGGCCGCAAAACTGCCAAACGCAAACCAGCTCATCTGCCGCCGAAAATCATCGGTTTCGCGGCGAAGGCCAATTGTCGCCAGCGCTACAAATACCAGTGACGACCCCCAATAAAACGCATCCGCCGCCGGCATGGCCAGCCGCGCTCCCCACCACACAAATTCCCCGCGCCAAAAGCTGGCCATCAACTCCGACCAGAAAATCCACGCTCCTCCTGGTGTGAAGATCGGGTGGTGAAACCAGGCATACCAGGGTTTGTGCGTCCATCCGAACATCTGAATTTTGGCTGCGGTTGCGGTGAGGTCTCCTTGCGTGGACAGATTCCAGGCAAACCAACCGAAGACCGGCGCCAGGGCGCACAGCGCAAACATCCCGATGGGCACCGCTGCCGGCGACAGCTTCCGCGCTCGCCGCAGCCTGTGCATTTTGAACAGCACGGCCACCATCGCCACCGCCAATACCGGAAGGTTGCTGGACTTCACAAGAGTTGTTGCAGCCAGCGCCAAACCAGTGAGAACTGCGCGCTCCAAGCTCGGAACATCGGCCCGAATGAACCGGGCCATGCTGACAAAAACGATTCCGAAGCAGAGCGGCGACAACACGTCACTCTGAATCGAGTAATAGGTGTCCTGCGGCAGAATCGCGGCCAGCAGGGGAACACCTAAAACAATAAATCGATTCTCCGGGAAAACTTCCGACGCGGCGAGGTACGCTATCCAGACAAGCGCCGCGGCGAGGAAGACGTTCAGGAACCGAATCCAATACAAAATCCATCCCCCGTTTAAACCCAGAAACGAGCCCAGGTTTTCCCAGATTCCAGCGACTGCGTAGTACCCAGGAGGTTCCAACGATTCATAATTGACCCGCGAACTCCAGCTAGTAACGAGCCCATCATAATCGCGCGCCAGGGGCAGAGGAATCCGATTCGCCCGGAAATCGCCCGGTTTCCTGAGGTATTCGGGCGTGGCAAAGAGCGCGATGTATGCGGCGGAATCGGGCGACATGGTTTCAAGCGAGCGTGGAATGTGGCCTTGGCCGTACTTCATCACTAGGTCAAAGTGCATGCTTTCATCCACGTTGTTGAAGAATGGGAAGGCTGCGCAATAAATCAAAACTCGGATGGCTGCCAGTGTGCAGAAGAGAGCCACCAGCCGATGATCTGGCGCGATCTTGCCCATCAAGTCATGATCTCCTTGTTCGGCAAATTATTGGGAGAGCAACCGGTTCACCAAAAAATCCCGGTAACCATCCAGATCTTTCCACGCCGTTGCGACCTCCATCTCTTTTGCAGTCGGATCAATCCGGGTGAATCCGTCTTCCGTGACGCTGATTTTTAGTCGCTCCATTTTGCATAGGTTGTGGGCGAAAGCCAGATAGACCGCGACCGTGTCGAACAGAGTTGTGGACCGATGCTCGGCATCGGCGGCGCTCTTGTTGCTCCAGCTCCAAATGCGGTAATTGTCAATAATTGCGCGAACGACTGGATCCTTGGAATCGAGCAGCCGCTGATAACGCGCGCCATCAATCGACACCAGCCCGCATGTGTCCAGCGGCGTGATGGTGATATCCCAGGGTGCCGATAAGGCCTGTCGGGCCGGTCCGGGAGCGGCTTTGACGTTCCATTCCGCGCAAACCTCTTTGGAGCCACCGTAACCAACACGGATGCTGCCATCCATGCCAACAAACCGCGCCCGCGTCGCGATGCGCGGTTCTCTCGACAAAGCGGCCGCCACTGTCGGCATCGGCCCGATGCAGATCAGAGTCACCGGCGTTGACGACATCATGATCGTATCGATGATGGCCTGGACGCCGTCCTCATGCACCTTGCCCGGATAGAAGGCGAGGTCGTATTTCTCGATCCATGGCGATTGCGGGCCGCTACCGCGCGGTTCCACGTCCGCGCCCTTGCCAACGGCTACGTCCGAACGGCCGCAAGCCATGAGAAATTTTGCCAACAATTTTGCGCGGTATTCGGCCTTGCCATAATCCGTCACCGCCAATTTCAAATCCAATTCCGGGCACTTCAAAAGAAATCCCAATGCCCACGTGTCGTCGATGTCATCGCCGATGTCAGTGGTGAGAATCACCGGCATGCCTTTGTGCGAGCGCGGTGCGGCTAATGAGCGGCTGCTCAACGGCGCTGCGCCGATCACGGCGCTCACAACGGCGGCGGTTCTGAGAAACTGGCGGCGAGTGATTCGACTTGAGATTTTCATCATCACGCATTTCTTTGTAGCAGTCGAGGTGACGAGACTCAAACCCTATTCTGGTGATGTCTTTACCAAAACGCCAGGTCGCGATCAGGGCAGGGGAGTTGGTGCCAGGGGAGGGAATTGAACCCCCGACCAAGGGCTTATGAGTCCCCTGCTCTACCACTGAGCTACCCTGGCATCAGGTGGGCCGACATATTTCATGAACAACTCCGCCGATGTCAAATCGAATGATGGCAGCCTGATTTTAAAGGGCACATCTCGATCATCGAATCGCCGGCAGGAATGCACCAGTGCGCCCGGCCGCGCGCAGCCCGGCCCTACCGAAATGGACGCGTTCCTTTCTGGAAAAATACTCTGAGGAAGTGAAAGGGGGGAAGTGCGAGGTGCGAGGTGCGAAGTGCGAAGTGCGAAGCACGAGTTTTTAGGAGTGGGGACGGCTCGTCCCCATGCTGTGCCCCTTCCGCTCTGAATTCGCGAAAATTCGTGTAATTCGCGGATAAAACTCGAATTCGCGGATAGATTCTTTTACCCGCCGTGCTGGGCCAACTGCGGTTCGGACGGGGTCTCGGCGCTGAGCACTGCCTCATGCTGAATTCCGGGATAGTCCTGGTTCAGTTCCTTCGCGAGCCGTTCAGCTTCTTCTTTTTCAAACAGGAACGTGCCCGCTCCGATTTTTCCGTTGAGAATGCTTTTCCAGTGGATGGTGTGAGTCTTCATGAATTTGTATTTCGATCAACCAAACGTTCGGCGCTGCCTGACCAGCCGCACCAGCACGCCAAGGGTCGCATACAAACTCCATCTCGCAATACGGGGCGGGTCTGGAAATGAACCGAGGGAATCACCGGGGAACCGCAACACCATGTCCAGCATCACGCTCTCTGACCGGCTTCAGCCGTAACCATGCAGAAGAAATATGGTTTTAACCACGGATAGACACGGATGGACCCAGCGCGACTTACGCCGCAACCACGCTCAAAAGAACCCTCACCCGGCCTCCGGCTACCCTCTCCCATCGGATGGGAGAGGGCGGGGTGAGGGCACGTTTTAAGTTATTGCCAAGAATGCGTGGACTTTCGACATTGTAGTACGGATAGAAAGGGAGGGTAGGGCTGCGCTGCGCGCAGCCGGACGCACGGCGCAGCTCAAGATGGCGGATATCGTGCTCGATGTCCCCGGCCTTGTTCAGCGGCCGGAACAAATGCCGATCACTCGTGTGCATCGCGCCTCATGTTGCGCCGCTGATGCGCGGCGCGGACGGCGCGGCAGCGCCATCCCTACCACGAACACACGCCACCAGCGGGTAACTTTTCTTAGAACATCAACTCGGGACGTGCCGCCAGCCAGTGGCTCAAGCGGGGCAGGGGAAAGGACAAGAGCTGTTGCGCCTTGCTGCAGTTGAGGGAAGTATCCGGACCTCGACGGGGACCCGGAAAGTTTGCCAGCGAACAAGGCTCCAACCTAGGCTGGAGCTGGGGCAGGGACGCACTGCCGTGCGGGCCGCTGGTCCAGCGCTGGGCAATCAATTGGCCGATTTCCCATCGCGACAGCCGTTCGGCTCCGGCGACGTGATAGGCTCCGGCTGCATTCCGGATGGCCAGTTCCCAAACTGCGCGTGCGGTTTCCATCGCCGGAATCGGAGTCCGGTATTCGTCTATAAAGAGCCTCACTGTCTCCCCGTTTCGGAATGCGATCCGCAGTCGCTCATTGAAACCTCGGTCGCCTGTGGGCGACACGCCCCCATTCAAGGATGTGCGGATGACAGTGTGGTTTGGATTCGAGAGCACGAGATCTTCAGCCGCTGCTTTGGTTTCGCCATACACATTGAACGGGTTCCGTTGCGCTGTTTCGTTGTAATTGCCGGTGTGCCCGTCAAAAACCTGATCGGTGGAAAAGAAAAAGAAGCGAACACCGCTGGCGAGGCTGCACAGGAGCGCGGTGACGTTCACGTTCACGCGCTTTGCGAGTTCCGGGTTTTTATCACAAGCGGGCGTGTGACTCATGGCGGCGCAATGAATCACCAGCTTTGGCTGAGTTCGGGTCCACATCGTTCGGACGGCGTCGGTGTCCAGCAGCTCCAGGGAGGAGCGGGTAAGCCCGTATATTTGCCAGCTCGGGACAAGCTCGGCCGCAGACTCCACCAGCGCGTTTCCAATGAGCCCGCCCGCGCCGGTAATCCAAACCGGGAACGGCTCGGTTGTCGCATTTGCCTGTGTCGCTCGCACAGGAAAAGGATAGCCGAAGCAAGGCCGCCGCAGGAGCCAAGAATGACAAACTTGCCAGTTTCGTAGCAGTCGACGTCAGGAGACTCCGACTCGGTTTGAAGCGGCCTGCGACATTGGAAGACGAGAATGAGTCTCGTCACCTCGACTTCTACAATAAGGGTGCTTTGTAGCAGTCGACGTGAGGAGACTCTGATCTAATTTGAGTTGCGCCGCTCCAGGCGGTCGAGGGTTGGGCTTGGATCGATGCGAGGCGAACTCTTGTTCAGACTCATTTGATCACTTGCCGAATATTTGGAATCGGCCGTAATTACTGTGTGCCCTCTGAGACCTCAGTGGCTCTTCAGCTTCTTTCTTTA
>DASRKU010000384.1:0-9018 GCA_035648815.1 Verrucomicrobiia bacterium
CTGCTCACCGCCCCATTCCCAAAAAATTCTCGTCAGCTCTTCGGCGCTTGCCGTGTTCACCAGGTCCGCCGCCGTGCTGGCCTGCCGCGTGTCCATCCGCATGTCCAGCGGCCCTTCCTGCATAAAACTGAACCCGCGCCCGCCCTGGTCCAACTGCGCCGAACTCACCCCCAGGTCCAGCAGCACCCCATCACATGTTTCGGCCGCCACCCATTCCGCCAATTCCCCGAAATTTCCCCGGCGCAACTCAAACCGCCCCGCATACGGCGCCAGCCGCCGCGACGCCGCTTCAATCGCTGCGCCATCTCGATCGCACCCATACAACCATCCACGGGGTGAAATGGCGCCCAAAATGGCTTCCGCGTGTCCACCCCCACCGACGGTCCCGTCGACGTAACATCCGTCCGGGCGCGGGCTCAAGGCGGTCAAAACCTCCGCCACCATCACTGGCTTGTGGACGAAATCTGGCACTTCGCATCGGCTCCTCGCTGATCAGTTTGGTTGGGTGGATGCCAACGCGGCGCCGGCCCTGTCGTGTCCGGTCGCCACCGGCCGTTTCCCGGAGGCTGCGCGCAACGCAGCCCTACCACTGGCAGCCGCCGCCGCGGGAATCACTTCCAAATCCGCCTCGCTTAAATCGTTTCGCACTACTTTAATCCGGTCCAGCGGAAACTCCGCCTGCATAGGGGCCAGGCTCGACCCAGCCGTCGCCGGTTTGAAAACGGCTCTGCGATTGGAACCCCAGCGGGCCGGGATGAGGCTGCGCAAGCGCGCGCCGATCGCATCGAGCCAGCGTGCGGGCAATCCGGGGATTCTTTCCGTCCGAGGCTGTGGCGCAGCCACAGGCAAACGCCTGGTTTCCTTCAATTGGGATGCCTCCAGTTCGGCGGGCGACATCCGAACGTCGGCGCGATCCATTTCGGGGGCGGCGGGCAATGCCGGTTCCGGCCGGGCGAGGAATGGATTTTTGGCGGAACCGAACTTGGGGAGCAGATGGCTTTGGCGCATGCGGTAACTGCTCGCAGTGTCCCTGAGGGCAACCAGGCATTTTCCGGATGTTAGCAATCGCAATAGGCTCATAGATTATTCCATCAGTTTGAATGCCTCCTGGGCCATGACGGCATCGGAGGAACGAACTCGTTCGTATCGGCCAGGATTCCAAATTTCAAATCGGTCCAGCAATCCCACCAGCATCGCCTCATCCCGGATGTCCGCGGCCTTGGCCATCGCCTCGGGCAGGCAAATGCGACCGCCTTTATCGACGGCGACCTGGACGGACTCGCTTCCGATAAAACGTTTCAAGACGACTTTGTTAGGGTCGCTATTGGGCATTGCATCGATGTCGCTCATGAGTTCGGCCATCTGGTCGGGAGGAAGGACGCGCAGACAAGGGCCTTCGTTGGATTTGGGCCAGAGCATGAGCGTGAACTCGATCGAAGCCCGAGCCGGACGCCACTTTGAGGGGATTTGGACCCGACGCTTGTCGTCCACTCCGTGTCGATACACGGAATTGTAGTAAGTCTTCGGATTGCGTTCAGATGTATCCATTTATCCACAGTGGTGGCCCATGGCCTCTTTATGCCCCACTTCGACCCACTTTACACCTATTTACCCCTTAAGCGTCAATAAGAATTGTTGGGACTTGTTCGCAAGTTATTCACAATCGTGGCGGGCTGCCAAAAACTACAAAAATATTAGGTCGGCGAACGCAGAAGTATCCGGGACTGGATGGGACGTATGGGACATATAGGTCGCATGGGGGAGGGTTGTCTCACCCTGGATTCTCAGACCTGTTGCCCTGTCCCATTGCCTGCGCCATTATCCAGCAACGCTCGATGCAAACTGCCGATTTTCACTTCGATCTGCCCGCCGATCTCATCGCCCAAACCCCCGCCCCGCGGCGGCAGGACTCCCGGCTCATGCTCCTGCATCGCGGGTCCGGACAAACCGAGCACCGCCTTTTCCCGGATTTCCTGGAATACATTTCCGCGGGCGACGTCGTTGTTTTAAATAATTCCCGCGTGATTCCGGCCCGGCTCAGGGCGGTCAATCCTGTCACGGGCGGCAAGTTCGAAATGCTGCTGCTGACTGAGAATGCTCCGAACGACTGGTGGTGCCTGATGTATCCGGGGGCGCGCGCGCGGGTGGGTCTTGAAATTCAATTGCAGGAGAGTGGCGGCGGGCTTTCAGCGATCCATGCGGTCGTGCTCGAAAAGAACAGCAAGGGCCATCGGCGGATTTCTTTCAAGGGATTGCCTGACATCGGCCAGGTGCTCGATCGTTTTGGCGAGGTTCCCTTGCCTCCCTACATACATAGAGCTCAAGGCCCGACCGAACAAGACAGGGAGCGGTATCAGACTGTGTTCGCGGAACCAGCCGGGTCGGTCGCCGCGCCCACTGCGGGGTTGCATTTCACAACAGAGTTGCTCGATGCGATTCGATCGCGCGGAGCGCTTGTGTGTTCGATCACGCTGCACGTGGGTCCCGGGACATTTGCGCCGGTCAAAGCGGAAACTCTCGAAGCGCACACGATGCACGAGGAATGCTACGAACTGCCCGGCGAGACGGCCGACATGGTTGAGACCGCGCGCCAATCCGGCAAACGGATTTTCGCCGTCGGCACAACGGCCGTGCGCGTGCTCGAGAGCGTCGCCGGGTTGCATGGAGGGCGGCTGGCGCCCGGCAAGGGCCGGACAAATATTTTCATCCACCCACCCTTCTCCTTCCAAATTGTCGACGCGCTGCTCACGAATTTTCACCTGTCGCGCTCGACGTTGCTGATGCTGGTCAGCGCCTTCGCCGCGCCTGGCACAACCCGGGGGCGGGACCTTGTCCTGTCCGCCTATGCCGAGGCCATACGCGAACGATATCGCTTTTTCAGCTATGGCGATGCCATGCTGGTCCTATGAATCGCCCGATTGTCGTGGTGAACATGGCCATGACGGCCGACGGAAAAATAGCGACCGCGAATCGCCGCGTCTCCTCTTTCGGCAGCAGGCTGGATCACAATCATCTGCTGGAATTGCGGGCCACTGCCGATGCCGTCATGGCTGGAGCTCGCACGGTCAATACGCAAAAAATCACGCTCGGTCCGGGGGCGGCGCGGTATCGGCGGCTGCGAATCAAAAATGGATTGGCCCCGTACAATCTTCGCGTGATTGTCAGCGGGAGCGGGAGCATTCATCCGCGCGCCGAAATTTTCAAACACCGTTTTTCTCCGATTGTCATCCTGACCACCGGCCGCGCCGGGAAGAGGGCGATTGCAAGCCTGAAAGCGGTTGCGGACGAGGTAAAAAATTTTGGAGTGTGGGAAATTGATTTTCTCCTGGCGCTTCGGTGGTTGCGGGACAAATGGGGAGTGAGGCGGCTGCTCTGCGAGGGCGGCGGTGCTTTGAACGATGCCCTTTTTCGAACAGGGCTGGTCGACGAATTGCACCTGACGATCTGCCCGTTGATTTTTGGAGGTCGCGCTGCTCCGACAATTGCCGACGGCATTGGAGCTCTGAAACTGGAGCAGTGCGCGCGGCTGAAATTAAAATCCCTGAAGCGCCGCGGAAATGAATTATTCCTGGTGTATGTCTCCAACCCGGAGGGTTGACAGAAAGTAGCCGGGGGTCGCAGCGCAGCAAAGACCCCCGGGTAGATGTATCTCATGTTCCGCATCCCGGAGGGATGCCAGAGGTCTGCGACCCCCCTCCGGGGTCGATTCCTATTCGGGAACTACGATCCAGGGGTGATCGCTTCGCTCAACCCCTGGCTACTTTCTGTCAAGCCTCCGGCTTGTGGGAATGGGGACGGGTCGTCCCCACCCCGACTCAGATAGCCAGGGTTTCAGCCTGGCTCAGGACGTGCATTTTCTCGGCTTCAAGGACCTGGCACGCCTTGGCCACATCGTGCGCTTCGATGACCAGGATGGCGCGGTTGTTGGCGACAAACCCGGAGGTGTTCTCGACATTGACGCCGTGCTGTGCGAGGCAATCGGCCACGGCGTACAGCGCGCCGGGTTTGTCCGGCATCTCCACGGCCACGACGTCCATCAGCGTCGCCGCGAAGCCTTCGTGCTTGAGAGCGAGGCTGGCCTGTTCCGGATTGTTCACCAGCAGTTTCATCACTCCATAGGCCCCGCTGCTTGCCACCGTGATGCAGCGGATATTGATCTGCGCCGCGGAAAGAATTTTGGTGATCCGGGCTGTCTGGCCCGGCTTGTTTTCCGCAAACACTGCAACCAGTTTGACAGTATTCATTGGTCCCGTTTCAGAGTTTTCGATTGTCGATGACGCGCCTGGCTTTGCCCTCGTTGACGGGCAGCGTGGCTGGAGGGACAAGTTCCACGCGGGGTTTCACCAAAATTTCCGCGCGCAATTTTTCCGCGATTTGTCCCTGCAGCGTGACCAGATGTTCCACCTGCCCGTCAAACCCCGCTTCGGCCAGCTCGACCGACACGGTCATTTCGTCCAGGCCTTCCAGCCGGATCTGGTAATTTCGACCGATTCCCCGCGCGCCCATGAGGACCCGCTCGATCTGCTGGGGATAGATGTTCACGCCGCGGACGATGAGCATGTCATCCGAGCGTCCGGTGATCCGATTCAGCCGGCGGTGGGTGCGTCCGCATTCGCAGGGCTCCGGGATGACTGATGTAATATCGCGCGTGCGGTACCGGAGCAAGGGCATGGCTTCGCGGCACAAGGTGGTGAGCACCAATTCGCCCGACTCACCGTCCGGAACCGGTTCCCCGGTTTGGGGGTTGATGATTTCCAGGAGGAAATGATCTTCCCAGAGGTGCATGCCGTTTTTGCGTTCGCATTCGAATGCGACGCCCGGACCGTTCATTTCTGAAAGGCCGTAGGAATTATAGACGTCCACCCCGAGTCCCTCCTCGATTTTAACCCGGGTTTCCTCGGTATAAGGTTCGGCGCCCACAAACGCTTTGCGCAATGCCAGGTGGCGGCGCGGCTGCACGCCTCTTTTTTCCAGAAAATCGGCCAGATACAGGGCGTAGCTCGGGGTCAAGTGCACAAAGGTGGTGCGGAAATCCTGCATGAGCATCAGTTGCCGCTCCGAGTTGCCCGAGCCGGCTGGAATGACCAGGCAACCCACCTTCTCTGCCCCGTAATGCGTCACCAGCGCGCCCGTGAACAGGCCGTAGGTCATCATGTTCTGGAACACGTCCTTCTTCGTCACACCCGTCATGACAAAGGACCGCGCGCACAATTCAGCCGCATTGTTGACATCCTCGCGCGAGAAAAAGATCGCCTTGGGTTTTCCCGTGGTCCCGCTGGAGGTGTGCAATCGAAGCGCCTCGTCCATGGGAACAGCCAGCATCCCGGCTGGATAAGTGGCGCGCAGGTCGGCGGTGGTGGTGAACGGCAGCCGGCGCACATCGGCCAGCGAGCGGATGCTTCCGGGAGCGATCCCGAGCTCGGCAAATTTGTCGCGATAGAACGGCACCCGGGCAGCCACACGCCGGGTGGTTTCCTGAAGGCAGTGCAACTGGAGTTGCTCCAGCTCGGTGCGCTCCAGGCTCTCGATAGACTCGTCCCAAAACATGGCGATGCGATGTGCCGGGACCCGGAAAAAACCAGACCCGCACAGATTCGGAGTATGCGCCAGGGCCGGTCAGAAGGTAAACATCAATTCGGCCCTCACGAATGTCATCAGGTCATGTTGCGTGTAGAAATCGCGTTCCCAGAGGCATTCTCCCCATAGATGGCCGCTGACGTGTTTGCTGAACTGATGCTTGAGCACGGTTTGGAGAAAATGCCCGCGGAAATGCCCGTCGTTGCTGAATTCGCCCACGGCCGCCCCGGATCGCCGGGTAGGAACGCTTTCGGGCGCAAACAATGCATTGTAGGTGGCGCTGAAAGTGGTGTTTCGAACCGGAGTGAAACCCCATGTGGGGCCAATCCGCATGATATTGTTCAATTGCGCAATCTTGCCGCTGTTTTCGTTCACATAGGAATAAATGTACAACTCGCTAAAACGCGGCCATCGGCCCCACAGCACGTCGAACATCTCATCGGTGCCGCGCGTGTTCGGATCATCTCCCGAAAGATATTCGAAGGCCAGGCTGGCCCGGTTCTTAAGCGTGTCCTTGAATTCGTAAGTCAGGTTCGCATTGACGCCAAAGGCGCTTATGTCGCGCCATGCCGATGGCGACACGACGTAAGCCGCGGCGACGGTGGGATCCTGCTTATTGCCGAATTGGTAAGCGCCCTCCGCCGAATAGAGCCAGTGCTCCGCGGGCGCGCCCGATACCTTGCCACCGATTGTATAAATGTTTGCGTTGTCGCCGTTCGGAAGGATGTCCGTATGCACGCGATTATCCTTTTTGTAGATGAAGTAACCATCCAGTTGGGTGTTCTTCAGCGACTTGTTGGAAGCGTAGAGGATCACGCCCTGTTCATCCTGTTCGGTCACATAATAAGGCTTGCGCCCAAGGCCTGGCGCAAAGTTCTTGCTCGATTGACCCAGCGTAGGTATCCAGTCATCCGGAAAGGCACTTTGATAGATGTAGACCAAATCAAGTTTGGTTTGGACTTCCTTGGCCTCGTAAGTCGCGCGGAGGCTGTCAAAATACATTGTCCAGGAACCGTCGAAGGGGGTGCCGTCCGCGACCAGCCACCAGTTGAGAGGTTCGCCAAACATCACGTCCTGCCGCCCGGCAGTCAGCGTCAAGGGCTGGTCGAAGGCCTCGGTCCATTTGATATTTAAAGCGTCGAAGACTCCGTACCGCCATTCCATGCCGGAGTCATTGGCGTGGGTGGAACAGAAGGCTGGCTTCATGAATTCGCGAGGCTCGGCAGTCAGGCGCGCATTGATATTCAGGTTGGTGACCGGGGCTGCCGAGGCCCAGATGCGGCCGCGGAACCGGATGGAATCCTGTTCATGTCTTTTGGCGCGCTCATCGAGCGTGATTGCGTTGTCAAAATACTCATTGCGCACCCTCATGTCGCCGCCCCAACTGAACCAGTCGAGAGGGTTCTTGGCATTTTGCACCCATTGTTCCCAGGACCCGGGAGGCGGCGGGGCGGCGGCGCTGGCGGAAGGCTGGGTCTGTGCCGGTGCATGGACGGTGGCCATCGCACAGACGACGGCCAGGGTGAGTAGGATCTTATTCATTTTAAGGATTCGTTTCGGAGAGAACGGGTTCGATCAAGGGACTTTTCGCTTGCGGTGTGGGAAAACAAATCGACAGATGCGCTTCGTCGGGCTTGCGGGTGAACATGCTCACCAGCACCGCCGTCAAGGTGGATAGGGGCAAGGCGACAAACAGGGGGTCGACGACCGGCCAGTTGGGCGAGCCGGCCAGGATGCTTCCTTTGACCAGCCCAATAATGGCGCACTCGGGCACTTTGACAAAACTGACCCAGGCCGTTGAAACGATGAACCCCACGAGCATCGAGGCAATCGCGCCGGCCTTGGTAATCTTCCGGCTGTAGAGCCCGCCCACGAAGGCGGGAAGAAAAGTGGAAGCGCACAGGCCAAAGAAGATCGCCGTGGCGCGGGCGATGATGCTGACCACCTGCTCCTTCCTGGCGTAGTAGCCGATGGCGACGGCTGCCACCAACCCCAGCAGGATCGCCGTGCGCACAATATAGATTGTGCGCGCTGAGGTCTGGCCGGCGCGATTTACAAAACATCGTTCGAACACGTCGCGGCCCGCGGCCGTTCCCAGCGTATGAAACTGGCTGGACAGCGTGCTCATTGCCGCGGCCAACAAGGTCAGCAGAAAGACGAGCCCAAACCATTTGGGCATGGCCGTGCTGATGAACGTCGGGATGATCTGGTCCGAGTTGTTCCGCGCATAGACGATGGAGATGCTGCGGCCCCGGGCCAGCCGGTTCGGACCATACAAAGTGTCCGCGTACGGCTGGTCCCGGTCCAACACCGCCGGAACGACCACCCCTTCCCTCACTACTCCAATTGTATTTGTCTCCTTGGCGACTGAAAGCCATTTGCCGTCCGAATCCATTGTCACCAGCTGGACCTGATTCGTGAGCGCCTTGCCGTCCTTTGCCGTTTCCTTAACGGCATCCATCCACCGTCCGGACGGGTCGCTCTTCATCACCTGCAGCAACACGTGATTTTTCGCGGCGTTCACCACCTTGAGAACGCGGCCTTGGAAAATGGCGCCGTGCCGGGCAAAATAGGCGTTGGAAAGGGCCCCAGTCGTAAATGCCACCCCTGTCATCGCGAGGATGAAAACGCCTCCGACTCCGATGGCGCGGTTCAACTCCCGTTTGCTTTTGACGGTCATGAAGCGCACGACCAATTGCGGCTGTGCCAGCACACCGATTCCGACACCCATCACGATCGTCGAAACAATGATCCACCAAATATTGTACTGGTTGGAACCGAACCCGAATTTCGGCATGGCGGTCCACCCCTGGTGCCCGGTGGCTGCCAGGCTTGAAGGAATGAGGTCTTTGAGTTCGCCCAGCGCCTGGTGTCCGGCAACGACGCCGCCGACTTTGGCATAGGAGTAAATCAGGAGAATGAACATGCCCGCGAACATGATCAGGCCCTGGAGCGCGTCGGTGTACATGACGCCTTTGAGGCCGCCAAAGAACACGTAGGCCGCGACCAGGACGGCGAAGATCAGGAGCGCGGCTTCGTAGGGGATGCCGAAAGCGGTGGTGATAAATTCGGTGCCACCCTTCAATACTGCGGCTCCGTACAGCGGCATGAAGAGAACAATCACCAATCCGGCAAAGACCTGGATGAACCTGCTTTGGAACCTGCGCCCCAGCAATTCCGGGAAGGTGTGCGCGTCCAGGCGATGGCCGATTCGGCGTGTGGGTTCCCCGAGAAAGATGAACGCGATAAAAATTCCGACGAAGATATTGCAGAAGGTGAGCCACAGCAGGCTCATGCCGAACATGCCGGCGACGCCGCCGAAGCCGACGATGGCGCTGGTGGAAATAAAGGTGGCGCCGTAGCTGAGGGACATGACGAACGGATGGGCTTTGCGGCCGGCCAGGAGGTAATCGGACGCGCTTTTGGTGCCGCGGTAACCCA
>DASRKU010000385.1:0-6023 GCA_035648815.1 Verrucomicrobiia bacterium
GTGACGCGGTTGGTGGCGTTTGCGGTCATGGTTGAGTTTTCAGGTGGCGATGTGGCGAGGCGTTTCTTCTGTTGCTTCTCCACGATCCTGACCTGGCGTTGCAGCCAATAGGTGGTGTGGGAATTGTCGATCACCAGCAACATCATTATCGACAATAACAGCAAGAGGACAAGTACTGCAGATCCGTTGACACGGGAGGAGTGGGGACGGTTCGTCCCCATGAGAAGTCTAATTGGGGACGAGCCGTCCCCACCCCGGCTGGAAGCTGAAAGGGTGATCTTCATTGTGCAGGCGAGGCGGGCGGCACCGCGGATTCAAAGGCAAACAGCGGCCGCACGCCGGCGTTTTTTCGGTTTGATTCCAGTTCGACTTCCCATCGCCATCCGGTGACGAACCGCCGCACATCGGGCTGCATGCGCGAGCCCCGAATTTTGTGCAGAACGACTGCGTCCCGGCCGGTTGCGGTTCGGGAGATTTTCCCTTGAGTTGTAGTGTAGATGATCTGTCCCGCTGAGCTTGGGATCAGCAGGCGCTCGCCGTCATTGACTTTCTCCACGAGGATGGTCCCGGTCGCAGCGCGAATATCGGCGCGCCACTGCTCGCCGACGCGCAACGCCAGAACAATGTCGTCGGCATTCCGCCGAAGCGCGTTGTGGCCATCCCAACATTTCCAGAAAACGGCCATGCCAACGCCGAGCAACACCGTCACGACGCTGATGTACACAATGCATTCCACCAGCAAGACACCGCTGCGGGAATTGCGGCCACGCGAGTGGCGGCGCACCGGTGCGCTGAGTTGAATACCGATTTTCATTTCAGAGTTGTCTCCCGCAGAATATTTCCGACGCCGCTACGTTCCGAAGGGATCCACTCGAGGGACAGGTGCTTGCCCAGCCGCGTGAACTGGAAATGGCCCGGCGGCAGATTTCGCGCTGCCGCAAGATAAACCGGGTAGGAGTTGGTGCCTTCCGGAAATGCCCGCCATTCGCCAGCGGCCAGGATTTCCAGTTCGCTATCCACGATCTCCATACCTACAGCCCGTCTATAGCTTGCCCGCATTAACCGGGCATCGTGCAGGAAAGAATAAGCCAGCGGCACCACGGCGATTGCGAGGATGGTCATCGCGACCAGCAGGTCTGTCGTCAGAAAGCCGCGGCGGCTTCGCGCGTCTGTTCGGAGCTTGGTTGTAGTTTTAAGATTCACCAGAGAACCCCCGTTTCGATAAGGGAGATAAGGGTGCCGAAAACAGACAAGGCAACGAGCAGCACCAGGGCCCCATTCGCCAGGACCATCGCGCTGGTCAGCACGTGTGCGGCGGCTTGTTCCTGCTGGAACGCTTTGGCATCGAGCGCCTCGTGCCAGCCGGCAAGTGTCGCCAAAAATCCGCCATGCGCCCGCGCCGCATTAACCAATCGCCAGCCGAATTCGCCTGTATCGTCGACGGGTTGGACCGCGCGGCTGAGTGTCGCGCCATTGGCCAGTTCCCGCTCCATCAATAGGGCCCTGCGGCTGAAAATTGTATTGGCTGCACAATCACCTGCAAGGCGCACCGCCACATTTTCCGGCACGCCGCCATCCAGGAGCGCCGCCAGCATGGCCGAGAAATTCCGTTGCATCCGCTTGTGCTTCCAGGGCACCCGCCAGGCGATCCAATCCACAACCGGCACTGACTTGAAGTTAAACCAGCGCACCAGCCTGGGCCCGCCGATGTAGAGCACAGCCGAAACGACAATGCCTGCGAATAACGCGGATTCCGCCGCGACGAGCCATGCCAGGTGGTCACGGACAAATAAGAATATGTGCGGCGGCGTGCCGTCCATCCCCGCGATGATTTCGCCTATCTTCGGAAAGACAAAAAGCGAAATTGCCGTTAAAACGAAGATGGCAACGGGCGACAGCACGAAGGCCAGGATCACCAGGTAGCTTGCGGCGCCGCGGACGCTGGATTGGGCGTCATTGAGGAGGTAACGGCAGGCCGGCAGGACCTTTTTGAGATCTCCCAGTTCTTCGCCGGCGCGGAGCATGGCAGTGATTTGCGGCGGTAAAAAGCGCGGCACCTTTTTGAGCGCCTCTGACAACGTCAATCCTTGCTCCAGGTACGTCGCGAATAAGTGGAACCTGACACCCAGGCTGGTGTCATGGCTATTGGAGATATCGACCAGCGTTCGCTCCAGCGGCTTGCCTTCCCGCAGTGTCATCTCGACCAGGTGAATGAAAAATCGGGCGCGTTCCTGTCGCCGCATCGGAAGCGAGAGCAGAAACGATATGAGCCAGCCGAGGAGGCAAGCGGGGACAACGACGAAACCGAAATACAAGAGGAGGCTGAGCGCCGCCCGGCCCGGATCGGCAGTGGCGGCGGCTGCGGCAAATTGTGCTGTGAATGGTATTGCCATTAAACGAAGTCCATCAGTTGCATCAGCGTCACGAGTGAACTGATCGCAATCCAGCCTATCGTGAGCACGAGACCGCCCAGGACCAGCACGATGACCGGGAGTGCTGCGTACAGGAGGACTTCGGAACGATGGGCTGCGCGCGCGTGATAAATTTCTCCCGCCTTCTGAAATCCGGCTGCCAAATCGTCGCCGGCGCTCGAAACCAGCCAGACAAACAGCGGCGGAAATGCCCGTCCGCCCTGGGCGACTTCTGAAAATTTTGTCACTCCCGCAGATAACTTTTGGGACCACGTAGCCAATTCGCGCCTCGCGCCGGTGCTGCTCTCCAGGTCGCCCACAAGGTGGACGGCGTCGGGCAGGGGAATGCCTCCGCGCAGCAGGAGCCAAAGGGTGGAAGCCGTGTTGGCCAGCGTGGCTTCGTGAAACGCCGGCAACCGCCACCGAACGGAATACCGCAGCCGGGGCAGCCATAGCAATCCGAGGAAAGCAGCAAACACCAGCCCGAACAGGATGGGAAATATCCAAAGCGTGGTCATGAGTGACATCATGACTAAGGTGATTCCCGGCAGTGCGCGTCCTTCTCCCAAGGCTCCGATCGCTTCACGCATATCGATTCGGGACCAGAGGGCCCAAAATCCCACTGATGCCACAAAGGCCAGAAAGAGCACGATTCCGGGATACACCATCAAGCCTTTGAGCCGGGTCCACAGGTTGTGTTGGCGCTGGTAATAGTCGGCGAGCAGGGTGAGCGCGCCGGGCAGGTCGTTGCTTTTGGCGCCGGCAAGCAGCAATCGTTTGTAGAGCGGCGGCAATTGCCGCGCGGCCAGGGCCTCGGATAATGGCGTGCCCTGGCTGAGGCTCGCTTCCAGTTTCTCCAACTCCGCGCGCAGTGCGCCGCGACGCATATCCGCGCAGAGCCGGTGCAACGCGCCCTCAAGCGGGATTCCATCGCGCAGCATCGCCCCGAGTTGCTGGTTGAAAAAGGCAAACTCGTCGTCGTTCATAAAAGTTCAATCCTTCCGCCACGCTCAGGCCACCAACAAGACTTCACCCCAGAACTCGCCGGCACTCCGATTCATCGGTCACGCCTTCCTGCACCAGCACGCGTGCGTGATCCGAAAGGGATGGTTGCGCCACCAGGCTCTCGACATCCCGGGCCGCCACCCGCGCCCGCGCATCGCCGTTCAATCGCAAAAACTCCACGACAGGCTGGCGGCCTTGATAACCCGTTTGCAGGCACGCGCCGCACCGTTTCCCCATGCATTTCGGGCAAAGACAACGGAGCAGCCGCTGGTTCAGGATCAGCTCCACCGAAGTCGCAACGACCGAATGGTCCGGGCACAGCACCAGCAGCCGTTCGAGCACTCCCCGGCAGGAACCGGCATGCAGCGTCGTGATGACCAGATGCCCGGTCAGCGACGCCCGCAACGCAATCTGTGCCGTCGCCTCGTCCCGAATCTCGCCGATCACCAGCACCTGCGGGTCCTGGCGCAACAGGTGCCGGGCAGCTTTGGCATAATCCAAACCGCGCGCTTCGTTCACCTCGGTTTGCATCACTCCTGGAATAATCTGCTCCACCGGATCCTCGATCGTAATGATATGGCGTTCGCCGGCAGTTGCGAGGAACTGAAGGCAGGCGTAGATCGTGGTGGTTTTGCCGCTTCCCGCCGGGCCGGTCAGAAGCAGCATCCCGGTGGGTTGAGTTAAAAACGATTGCAGCGCCCCGCGGGCAGCATCTGGAAAATTGATTTCCGCGAGGCTTTTTGCCTCCCGTCCGTCAAAGAGGCGCAGAACAATCTTTTCACCGGTGACCGTGGGGTAGGTGGCAACGCGAAGATCTTTTCGCGCGCCAATTTCCTCGCGGTTGATCCGGCCGTCTTGAGGGAGGGAATCCTGGAATGTTTTTAATCGCGCCAGGAATTTAACCCGTCCGAATACCCGCTCGGCGGTGGTGGAGGGGATTTCGGTGACTGGTGCCAGGACGCCGTCCAGACGAAAGGCCACTTCGGCTTTGTCCCCCCGCATTTGAAGATGGATGTCGCTGGCGCCCGCGGCTTCGGCTCGAGCGACAAGATTTTCCAGGAATTCCGGCGCGCTGACTTCCGGTGCATTGCGCGTCGCTTGGGTTTGTTGTCGATCGCTCATGCCCTTTGCGATCGAGATTACCACGTCTGGATTGACATACAATACCAATTAATATTTGTCATGCTTGTGGGGTGTGATTAGAAGTGGGTGCGGGACGCAGTCCCTTGCGCGGAGCGCGGCTGTGTCCCGCACGCAGCGGGACCAGCCGCAGCACGTCCGAATGGCTGAGCGCACTGCCTGGATCGAGCTTGCTGCGGCTGGTTTCTCGTCGCTGCGCTCCTCAAAACACAGCCGCGCTCCTCCATGCTTGTGCTTTTTCCGTTGTTCTGCAAATCCTATGGCCCGAAATAGACAATTTCAGAGATTAAACATATGAACGCTGGCCTGAATATCCGCAAAGACGCCGCCCTGGATTTGGTTTCGCTTGGGGCGCTGGTGCATCGGTTGGACCCTGGGATCATCCCGTTTCGAAAGGCAACGCATTGCGATATTCACGTCAGCGGCGGTGAATTCAATGTGGCCGCCAATCTGTCGGATTGTTTCAGATTAAACACCGGCATCGCGACGGCCATGGTGGATTATCCGATCGGGGACTTGATAGCCGAGCGCGTGCGGGCGATGGGGGTGAAGCCTTTTTACAAGCGCTTCAAGCACGACGGTGTGCAAGGGCCCAACATGGCGACGGTTTACAGCGATCGCGGGCAGGGGGTCCGTCCGCCGGTCGTGTTCTACAACCGGTGCAACGAGGCGGCGGCGCAATTGAAGCCTGGCGATTTTGACTGGAAAGCAATCTTCGCAGGCGGAGTCCGGTGGTTCCACAGCGGCGGAATTTTTGCCGCGCTCTCCCCAACCACCTCGGACGTGATCCTGGACGCGATGAAAGCGGCAAAGGAGGCGGGTGCAATCATTTCCTTCGACCTGAATTATCGCGCAAAGCTCTGGAATATTTCGGGCGGACAGGATCGCGCCGTCGCGGTCCTGGACCGGATCGTGAAGAATGTCGATGTGCTGGTTGGCAATGAGGAGGATTTGCAGATGGGCCTCGGGATACCGGGTCCCGATGTGAAGGCGAAATCGAAACTGGATGCGAGCGCTTTCATCAGCATGATGGGCAATGTTTTGAAAAAGCATCCGCACGTGAAGGTCGTGGCCACGACGCTGCGGGAGGTGCACTCGACGAACCGGCATAGTTGGAGCGCGGTTGCGTGGGTCAATGGCAAGACGCACACCGCGCCCACAGCCGAACTGGATGTGGTGGACCGTGTGGGCGGGGGCGATGGATTTGCGGCAGGATTCTTTTACGGCTTGCTGACGGGTGAATCGCCCGAGGACGCGGTGAGGCTCGGCTGGGCGCACGGAGCTTTGTTAACCACATTCCCCGGCGATACGACGATGTCTACAGTGGACCAGGTGCGCGCGTTCGCCAAAGGCGGCTCAGCCCGAATCCAGCGGTAAGGCGAACGCGTAACGTATCCTGAGGTATCGTTTGAGTCGAACGCGTTAGCTACTCCTCCCTCTCCCGTCGGACGGGAGAGGGTCGGGGTG
>DASRKU010000386.1:0-11599 GCA_035648815.1 Verrucomicrobiia bacterium
ACTCCGGGCAGCCAAGCGGCCGGGGCTCGTGCTCCTGCCATGCACAACGGAAAAATCGCAGGTGAACGGTCTTCTCCGGGTACTGGTGCGTGAGCTTTTCCACCAATCTCTCCACCCGCACCTCGATGCCGAGTTCCTCGCGCAATTCCCGGCAAAGGCATGCCTCAAAGCTCTCCCCCGCGCGCCGCTTGCCCCCCGGAAATTCCCATAAGCCGGCCAGATGAGCGCCCGCAGGCCGGCGCGTAATAAGCACTTTGCCGTCTCGAAAAACCAGCCCCGCCGAAACCTCGATCACCGAACCTTCCTCGTCTTTCATGGCCTATCTGCACCCGCGTCAGTCCTTCAGTGTTGGTTGTTGGATGTTCGTTGTTGGATGTTTTTATGGGGACGAGCCGTCCCCACTCCTCCCTCTCCCATCGGATCGGAGAGGGACGGGGTGAGGGTTCATTCTTCCTCTCGACTCTCGACCTTCGACCCTCGACCTCCTGCCTCTCACTGCCCTCCGACCTCTGCCCTCCCAATGCTCTTATACAGGAATCCCAGGCGCTGCATTTCCGCAGGGTCGAACAGGTTGCGACCGTCAAACATGATCGGATGCGAAAGCGCCTTGCGCACTCTCTCCAGATCCAGTTTCTTAAATTCCTCCCACTCAGTCGCGATCACCAAGGCGTCGCAGCCCTCGGCCACCTCGTTCATGTCCTCCACAAACGTCGCATCCTTCAGCAGAGCCCTGGCCTTGTCCATCGCCCGCGGATCGTGCACGCGCAGAACGGCACCCTCCTTCTGCAGCCGCTGACACAGTTCGATTGCCGGCGACATCCGCACGTCATCCGTGTTCTGTTTGAAAGCCAGCCCGAGCACGCCGATTTTCTTGTCCTTCAACACCCAGAGGGTATCCACGATTTTTTTGATGAACCGGTTCATCTGCTCGGCGTTGATGCGCTGCACTTCCTTGAGCAAACCGAAATCATAGCCGAGCTGCCCGGCAATGTTGATGAACGCGCTCAGGTCCTTTGGGAAACAGCTCCCGCCAAATCCCAGCGACGCGTCCAGAAACCGCCGCCCGATCCGGGCGTCCATCCCCATCCCGTTGGCCACTTCCTGCACGTTGGCCCCCGTGGCGTCACAAATGACCGAAACCGCGTTGATGTATGAAATCTTCAGCGCCAAAAAAGAATTGGACGCGTGCTTGATGAGCTCCGCCGAACTGATGTCGGTGAAGATGATGGGCGCGCCGAAGGGTTCATAAACTTCACGCATTGCCTGCACCGGCCGCTGGGAACGGACCCCGATCACCACACGGTCCGGCTTCATCAGGTCGGATACCGCGAAGCCTTCGCGAAGAAACTCAGGGTTGCTGACCACATCAAAGTCCACCCGCGCCTTGCAGTAGCGCTTGATCGTTTCGGACACCTTCTCACCCGTGCGCACCGGCACCGTGCTCTTGTCCACGACGATCTTGTATCCGTTCATCGCGCCGGAGATTTCGCGGGCGACCTTCTCGATAAAACTGAGGTCCACGGAACCGTCCGCCTGGGGAGGTGTGGGCACTGCGATAAAAATGACGTCTGATTTTTCAACGCCTTCGGCGGTGCTCGACGTGAAATGCAACCGGCCGGCCGACACATTTCTCTTGAGCACTTCCTCCAGGCCCGGTTCATAAATGGGGATCCCGCCCTCTTGAAGCAGTTTCACTTTGGCGGCGTCATTATCGACACAGATGACCTGGTGGCCCACTTCGGCGAAGCAGGCCCCCGTAACCAGCCCGACGTAGCCGGTGCCAATGATAGTCAGCTTCATAATGGATTTTTGGCCCGCGAGCCCTTAGCGGCTGGGCGCGGCTATCGCGGAAAAATTCGTCGAGGCGGAACGTTGCGGTATCAATTCAGGATGTTTGGAAAAAAGTGCTTCCAGGTGAACGCCGGCTTCGCTGGTAAAGGCGCCATAAGAACCGCGGGTCAGGTCGAGGTAAAGATCTTTGGCCGGGGCCCAGTTGCCCTGGCGTTCGTAGAGCGTGGCGAGGGCCAGCTTGGCCTGGGGCGACACATTTTGAGCCGAATAATGTTGCACGATATCTTTGTAAGCCGTGATCGCTTCCGGAATCTTGCCCTGCGCATCCAGACAAGCCGCCACCCCGAGCAACGCCTGGTCCGCCAAAGGCGAGTCCCGGTATTCCCTTAAGAACCGGTCGAATGTCGACCTGGATTCGGCAAACTGCTTTCGAACGTACAAATCTCCCGCAGCAAGCAGCAGAGCGCGGGCCCCGGCAGCGGTCTTCTTGTATTCGCCCGCCACCTTGAGGAGCGACTCGGCGCTTGCGACCTGCTCATTTCCAGGAGTCCCGGAACTGACAATCGCTGACAAGGCCTCGTTCGCCCGGGTCTCAGTTTCATTCCGCTGCCAGATCACAAATCCAATCCCGACTCCCACGACCACGATGATCAGGGAACCCCAAATGACTTCCTTTCGATGGGCTTCGGACCATACCCAAAGCTTTTCGTGGACGGCCAATTGCACGACATTTGTTTCCATATAAAGGGGGCAATCTTCCGGGCAAGGCTCAAAAACGCAAGTCTGAAATAATAAGAGCGACGCAGCAAGACGCCTTGCACCGCCCTTGCATCACGGCTCTTCCTCGATCTTTCCAACTCGGACGCTGATCGCCCCGGGATCGGAAATCCGGGCCACCACGTGCCAGGTTTGTCCGGGATCCAACTCGGTGACGAAGTCCTTCGCCGTCCCAATTTTCAACCCGTGGGCATCCAGCAAGTCCAGCTCAACCTTCACCCGCTGATGCAGATTCCGCGAGGAATTCACAATATCGCCCACTGCAATGCTGAGATCACTCCCCCGCGCGCGCGACACAAAGAAGGCGCCAATTCTCAAATCGTCCAGGGACTTGGGGGCGCGAGTGACGGGTTGGGCCAGGGGGCCTGGCGGGGGCCTGATGATGCTGGTCCTTGGAACAACGGGGTGAGGCCGAAGCAAAACCCATGCGGACACGGACGCAAGCACAAGGGCCATCGAAACTCCGCTTATCACAAGGACGCGACGTTTTTTGCGACGGCGGGTATCGCATTGGGAGCAGTTTGTATCGGTTCTGCCAAGGATCGCGCCGCAATTCGGGCAATGTGCCTGAGGCGGAGCCTTGAGCTCGTCGGGGGAGCAGGACTCGTTGAAGTCCGGCTCAGGCATCGGCGGCAACCGGCTCTTCTGTTTGCATTGGGCACATTCCACCATCTCGCCCGCAGCTCTTGGCGGGTACTCGATTAAATGGCCGCATGTGGGACACAAACATTGAAGTTGAACGCAATTCTCCATAGAAACGGCAAATCCAGCCGGGGTGGAAATTGCCGGAAACCGGCCAATGAAGCAATCAAAAGCCGGACATCAAAAGCCGGGCAAGTGCAAGCGAGGGCATGGCTGGGCACGAGCCATTTCACTTCCCCGGCAGGGCTGCGCTGCGCGCAGCCGGACGCACCCAGTGCGCCCCTACCGGGTTTCGTAAGCTCGCGGCAGAGCGCGATTAAGCGCGAATGATGCTTTCAGCCGCGTCATCGACCACCGGCGGCTTGACGCATTTGATGGCGGCGACTTTGACGCCGTTGCGATGAACCGTGGGCTGCAGGTTCACCGGGCCGCCGCCGATTTTGAGCGATTGGGAGGATACCTCGAGGATTCTCACCAGTTCCAGGCCACGCCGCCCATCGGTGAGCGGGCTGATGCCTTCCCGAATGCAATCCAGGAAATGCTGACTTTCGGACTTCAAAGGTTCTTCCTGTTTGATGTACGGGACGTACATATCGCCATAATGATAGGCGTACTGGAATTCTCCGAATGTGTCATAGTGCGGCGGACGTTCCACGCGAGCATCGTAGATCTTGATCTTTTCAATCGGCGCCACATCGTCGTAAACGATCATGCGTTTGCTGCCGACGATGGTCATTTCGCGCGTTTTCCGCGGGTCGAGCCAGCTGCTTTGGATGATGGCCGACCTATTGTTGCGGAAATTCAGGCACATCGTGGTGACATCTTCGATGCCGGGAGTGACATGGGTGCTGCCGCGGCAATTCACGCTCACGGGCAACTCTTCCATGATGTGCAGAATGATGGAGATATCGTGAGGAGCCAGGTCCCAGGCGACGTTGATATCCTTCTGGTACAAGCCCAGGTTAAGGCGCCGCGCGCAGATGTAGCGGATTTCACCCAGGTCGCCCCATTCGACGATTTCCTTGATCTTTCGAACGGCGGGAGAATAGAGGAACGTATGGCCGACCATCAGCACCAGGCCTTTCTGGTCGGCAATATCGACCAGCTCTTCGCATTCCCTGGAAGAGGCGGCCATGGGTTTTTCGATGAATGTGTGTTTGCCGGCCATGAGGCTGGCTTTGGCCATGGAATAATGGAACCGGACGGGTGTGGCGATGACCACGGCGTCCACGTCCGCTCCATTGAGCATGTGGTTGTAATCAGTCGCGCCATTGACTTCCGGGTACAGGGTTCTGAGGTGCCGGAGCCGTTCTTCGCTCACATCGCACATCATCTTTAAATTGCAGTCCGGCAGCGCCCGAAAATTGCGGATCAGATTGGGACCCCAGTACCCGCAACCGACGACGCCGACATTGATTGGTTTTTTCATGATTTACTCCTTGATGCTCGAACAGTGATACGTTTGAAATTGGCGATGCTCAGCGCCGCTCCAGCGATGCGTCAGCCACAACAGGTTTGATTTCGTTCTTAAGCTCCTTTGTTTGGGACAAAACCGCCGGTATTGTTTTAAAAAGGATCTTCAGATCCAGTGCGAGACATTTATTTCTCGCGTAGTGAATGTCCATATTGATCATTTCCACAAAAGTGGTTTTGTTTTTGCCGCTGACCTGCCACAGACCCGTAAGTCCTGGAACCGCGTCAAATCGGAGGCGGTCGCGCGGGGCGTAGCTGGCATACTCGTACGGCAGGCAGGGCCTTGGGCCCACCAGGCTCATGTCGCCCCGCAGCACGTTGAAAAGCTGCGGCAGCTCATCCAACCCCAGCGAGCGCAGCCAAATCCCCCACGCAATCAGCCGCGGATCGCCCGCCGCATCGAGCTTCTTCATCGGCACATTCGAAGTCATCAGCCGGCTGTAATGGCCCTGGTGAACTCCCGTGTCCGCATTCACGCGCATGGTTCGAAATTTGAAGCAGGTGAAGCGCCGGCCGTGATGGCCGATGCGCTCCTGCCGAAACAGCACCGGGCCCGGAGAAACGAACTTGATGAACAGAGACACACAAAACATCACGGGCAGCCACAGCGGGGAGGTCCCCAGCGTGAACGCAATGTCAATGGCCCGCTTCCACGGCGGCAGCCCCTGCTCATCCTCTGTGAACGTTTCTCCAGTGCGGTCCGCAAAATCCGGTGGATCCGCCCGCTTGCAAGCCAATCTTTGTGCAATCCCTGTTTCCATATTCTCAATGAACCAACGCCAGCGACGGGAGCATGTCTGCCACCGTCGAATTTTCCAAAATGACGGACCAGCGGTCCACCTCCACCAACGTGGGGCGGCCCAGGATATCCAGTAACACCTGCACGCGCCGTTTTGCCGGGAGCGTGCGCAATACAATGGCCTGAAAACCGCGAAACGCGCCGTCGCAAATCGATATTTCCGCACCCGGCGTCAACTGATCCTCCACCGGCAACGCTTCTTCGGCGCCAAAACACGCTTTCAGTTCGTCGATGACAGGATCGGGAATGGAAGGAATGCGGGTTCCGAAATGGACGAGGCTGCTGATGCCGGTGACATAACGGATATCATCCCAGGAGTTGCTGCAGCACTGGACGAAGATGTAGCAGGGAAAAAGAGATTCGGTCGTGCGCACGACGCCGCGCCGCGTGGGCCGCTCGACGCGCAAGCGCGGGTTGAAGACTTCCAAGCCGAGGTTGCGTTCCAGGTTGGCCGCCGCAATGTGTTCATGCTTCGGCTTCGTCCGGGCGCAGTACCATTCCATATCCAGTTGTCCAGTCATTGCCTTCTGATTCCGTCTGCCTGCCGCTAATGACAGGCCCTTTGATTCCTGATCCAATCCAAATGCATCCCCAGATGCTGTAGGACGAGGAATCGTCAGAGCAGCATACAGCAATGGGAGGGTTTGTCTGTCCTGCCCAACGCTGATTTTGATGTCGATTTTTTCACGACAAATAGGTCACGCAAACCAGTACGCCCTGTCGTGTAATCCATTACACGCGGTAAACCCAGTTCAGATTATTAAGCATATAAACAGCTGTAATAATGCCAATTTACAAAGTGACATCGATAACGATAATAATCGGCAGGCCATGGTTGTCTCCGCCTCCTGGGAGTGGCGACGGCTTTATCCGCCACTATAAGCAGTTCTCTTCAAAACCAGTTGAATCGCTCGGGGACGTAAAGGATGTCGCCTGGCTTCAGGTAAAAGGGCCGCGCTTCTTTGCCTTCCAATACTTGTCTTAAATTCAGGCTGAAGTGCTCGTTGTTGCGTCCCGAGGTGCGGGTCACCTTCACGTCGCTCATATTTGCCCTGTTGTAATCAAAACCACCGGCTTCCATGACCGCTTGAAGGGCTGTCAGCGGCTTATTGGAATCCACGCGTCCAGGCCGAAGCACCGAGCCGGTCACATAAACGGTGAATGAGGAGGATTCGACGTTGACATTGACAGCCTTCACCACGAGCTGCCCGGAGTAGAGATTGACCAACTCGCTTTCCAGGCCTGCAGGTGTTTTGTTGGCAGCGACGACTTCGCCGACCAGGGGCAGGGTAATTTTGCCGTCGCGCCGGATGGGTTGAGGCGCAACGTTCAGGTTTGGGGCGCCGGGAAAGGTGATTCGCAAGACGTCACCCGCCCGGAGGACAAACTGGTCCGGGTTTTCAGATGCCGGGGCGGCGTTGTTCTGTCCGGAGTGAGGTGTGCTGCAACCGGTCAGGGCGCAGATCACCAACAGAAGCGCCAGGATACAGAGACGGTCAAGGGCTGCCACGCAGTCTTTTATCCGGGCCTGGATTGTGCAATCAGAGTTCATCGTAACAATAGTATTCGTTCCTTTACGCCGAGCCGCATTTGCGCCCGTGTCAGCCGGGCAAACCCGCCGTCAATGGTAAGCCTTTGCCAGGCACCATCGGATGGCCGCTTGCAGCAACTCCGAGCCACTCTTCAAATTGAGCTTCTCCTTGATACGCGCACGGTAAGTCTCGACGGTGCTGACATCGATATGGAGCGATACGGAGATCTCACTCGTGCTGTGTCCCAGCCCGATTTGCTCAAAAACCTGCAATTCACGCTCGGAGAGCTGGTCGACGGCGGAGCTATTGCCGGGGTGGGAGGGGGAAGTGAATTTTGAGGCGATGTGCGCGGCGGCTTTCTCGCTCCAGTAGATTTCCCCTCCGAGGACTTTGCGGACGGCTTCGATGATTTTTCCAGGCGCCTCGCGCTTGGAGATATACCCCCGGGCGCCGGCCCGGACCGCGCGTTCGGCGGTCATAGATTCGTCCTGCATGGACAACACGAGGCTCAGGACATTGGGATGCCGGTCCCGGATGTCCCTTACGAGCTCCAATCCGTCAGAATCCCGCAGGCGCAGATCGACAATGGCGAGGTCAGGGCCTGCAACGGCGATTCCTCTCAGAGCCTCTTCCCGGTCATCGGCCTCCCCGCATACTTCCATGTCCTGTTCATGAAGCATGGCATGCTTGAGCGCCTGACGGATCAGAGGATGGTCGTCCACTAGGAACACACGGATGCTTTTGACACGGCCTATCGATTTTTTCATGTTCTCCTGCTACTTAGACGGGAATTACATGGTGTTCCATAGCAAATTGCAAGCCCAATAAACACGGGCAAAATCGCTCGCGCGCCTGGAAACGGCTATCCAGGAAGCCACTCCCTGTGCCATCGCCGGGCCGGCCATAGCAGCCATTTGAATGAAAAGCAGAAAAACAATTCCGAATCTCATAGGCAACCTCCAACGCCGCGATGCATGGGCGGAGGATAGGAAGCATCACCTGCAACCGGAACGAGGAAGAATTGCTTCATGGTTTGCGACCAACGCGTGAAGTTTTAATTGACAGAACAACAATAATTCATAGTTTGAACGCATCTGTCCATGGGGACGGACTCATGAAGAGTGGCTGAGGGACTGGCCCGATGAAGCCACGGCAACCGGTTGCGGAGCGACCCGCATCGTCCAGGTGCCAATTCCAGCCCGAATGAGCAAGCATTCGGGGAAAATGAGAAGAGCGCAAGAGTGTTGGACCTCTTCTCCCATGGGAAGGGGTTTTTTTATTGGCGGTTGGGAAGCAGTGACGAGCAGAACGGAATTTATGGACAAGCACGACGTTTACATGCGGGCGCTGAAGTGCCGTGAATGCGGCCGGGAGTATCCTTTGACGGCCACGCATGTGTGTGAATTTGATTTTGGACCGCTCGAGGTGGTTTACGATTATGAAAACATCGCGAAGTCCCTCACGCGCCATGCCATCCAATCGCGCCCAGAGAACATGTGGCGCTACCGCGAATTGCTGCCCGTCGAAAACGATCCCACCGTCGGGCTGCAGACCGGCTTCACACCCCTGGTCAAAGCGGATCGCCTGGCCAAAAGCCTTGGAGTCCGCGAACTGTGGATAAAAAACGACGCGGTAAATTATCCGTCATTGTCCTTCAAGGACAGGGTCGTCAGTGTCGCCCTGAGCCGCGCGAAGGAGCTTGGGTTCGACACCGTCGCCTGCGCTTCAACGGGGAACCTGGCAAACTCCGTTGCCGCCAATGCCGCCGCCGCCGGGCTCAAGGCCTATGTCTTCATCCCCACCGACCTGGAACATGGCAAGATAGTGAACTCGCTGGTTTATGGCGCGAACGTGGTCGGGATCAAAGGTCACTACGACGAGGTCAACCGGTTGTGCGCGGAGATTGCCGGGAAGTTCGGCTGGGCATTTGTGAATGTGAACATGCGCCCTTACTATGCCGAAGGATCCAAAAGCATGGGATACGAAATCATTGAGCAGCTCGGCTGGACCGTCCCCCGTCACACGGTTGTCTGCATGGCGTCGGGCTCGCTGCTGACAAAGATTCAAAAGAGTTACCAGGAGTTCATAAAGCTGGGGCTGGCGGCGGAAACCAACTATTGCATCCACGGAGCCCAGGCCACCGGTTGCTCGCCCATTTCGACCGCCCAAAAAGCCGGGCTCGATTTCTTCAAGCCGGTCAAGCCCAATACCATAGCCAAATCCCTGGCCATTGGAACGCCGGCCGACGGGTTTTACGCGCTGAAAGTGATGAAAGAAACAGGAGGCGTGTCTGAAGACGTCAGTGACGATGAGATCCGGGACGCGATCTGCCTGCTGGCTGAAACGGAGGGCATTTTTGCCGAAACAGCCGGAGGCGTGACGGTGGGCGTGGCGAAGAAGCTGATCACAGCCGGCGCCATTCCCCGCGACGAATCCATCGTGCTTTGCGTGACCGGCAACGGGCTGAAAACCATGGATGCAATCAACGATCACGTGGGACACCCGCGCGAAATCAAGCCAAGCCTGCGCGAATTCGAAGCGTTGATTGCCCAGGAAATGCGATCTCTTAACACATAATTTTATGGCAAAAACAATTCGTATCCCCACACCATTGCGGAAGCTGACCAACAACGAGGAAATTGTCGAGGTGACGGCCGCCACCATTGGCGAAGCCATTGCCGAACTCCAGTCCCGCTATCCCGGCATCCGGGAGCGGCTGGTGGACGACAAGGGAGACGTGCGCCGGTTTGTGAACGTGTACGTCAATGAGGAAGACATTCGATTCCTGCAGAACCAGCAGACGCCGCTGAAAGACGGCGACGAAGTCAGCATCATTCCCGCGATCGCCGGCGGCTGATCCCAGTCCCAAATCAAAAACTCCACATCATCATGCCCAAAACCAGGAAGCCGAAGAAAACATCCCGGTCAACGCGCTCCGGGGACGCGCAGCAGAGGCTGTGGTTGATGTACCCGCCTCGCCTGATTCAGAAGGCGCTGGTCTGGGAAATTGGAAGCCGGTTTGGACTGGTGACAAACATCCGCCAGGCCAGCGTCACCGACGAAATTGGAATCGTGTGCCTGGAATTGGACGGCAAACAAGCGGACATCGACGCCTCGATCCGGTGGCTGGAGAAGCTCGGGGTCAAGGTGGAGCCGGTGGAGATCAGTATCGTGGAGAGCTGATCGGTTCCCGGCATTACTGGACAGATATCGTTGTCATAAACGGAGAACTGCACGTTGTCCCGGCAGCACACAACCACGGGAGCATTGCTCCCAACCGTGACTTTCAATGTCCCAAAAGCCGTGTTTCGACTCGACCGGAAATCGGCGGCGGGGGTCAGGCCGCGAAATGGCGTCTGCGCAGACACACTGCGAGGGCCCCGGCCGAAATAAGCGAGAGCGCCCCCGGCTCGGGCAATGTTGTCATCATCACCTTTTTCTCGGAGTTGAAGATGAAGGATCCGCCGGCACCGATCACGGGATCCCATTCGAAAGCCCATGCGCAATCCCCGACGATGGGGCCTGCAACATCATTCAGTGTGGTCGGATTGGCATCGGTGAGCGCGTTAAGGATTATATTGCCGATTGCCACTTCGCCATGGTTGGCACCGGGAGTGACCACCGTATCGGTGACACGGCCACGGCCCCTGCCCTGGTAAGCTTCGTTGAATAGACCCTGGGGGTTTGAACCCAATTCAACCACGTCGTTCGGACAACCTTTGCCGAAATCGAAATCTGTGTACTGGAAGAAATGCAGGGGCAATGGAGCCCCGCTGAGATTGTCAATGCTGACCTGTTCGCCAATGTCAGACTGCCCGCTGCCGTTGCGTCCGCCGATCAGGGAATAGGCCAGTTCAATGCTCAACTGCGAATTGCCAAATTTCAGATCCAGCGTCCCGGCACCGTGCTTGCGCCAGCTGATCAGCGGCAATGTGGCGATGTTGTTTTCGGGACCGGTGCTGCCGATCCGGTACCAGAACCATTGTTTGTACAGATGATTGTCGCCATCAATCTGCCAGTTCTCCATTCCAGGGCCGGAGGGATCGATGAGCCCCACGGAATTTCCCTGTGTAAGTGTAAATTGCCGGGTGGGGAATCGAGGCGTCAGAGCATGTCCCGCTCGAGCAACTCCGCTTGCTTCTCCAGAATTTGCGTCTTTTCGTGGATCAGCCTGCTCTTCTCTTCGATGAGTCTTCCCTGCTCCTGCAAGAGTCGCTTCTGCTCCTGGATCAACTGGGTCTGGTTGGCGATCAATTCCCGGTTGGCGCGAACAATCGACTGGTGCATCGTGCCGTCCGTGGACAGGACGCGATCGGGGATGGCGCTGGCAACACGTTTGCCGTTGAGCGCCGGTTGCGCGATCGAGGGTCCCGCAGAAACCTCGAGCATCATGTCTGAGTAGAATTTCTGGTAATTGAATTCCCTTCTGCGATGGGCGCCATTGCGCATTTTCCCATTGCTGAACACGGGAGACAAGGCGTGGCCGTATTCCTCATAATCGGGAAACGCGCGCGACATTCTTTCCTTCCGCAACATGCGCCGCCCCAGCAAAATCGAGCCCACGATCAAACCTGCCACTAACACG
>DASRKU010000387.1:0-4591 GCA_035648815.1 Verrucomicrobiia bacterium
GGTCTAAAGATGCTGCAACACGAAGGAATCAAGGTGGGGTGGGTGTCGCGGCGGCCGTCCACCGCCACCCGGCAGCGGGCCAGGGATCTGCAGATCGACTTTCTCCTGCAAAAGGATGGCGGCAAAGTGGCGTGCGTCGAATCCATTTTGCGGCAGACAGGATTGAACTGGACTGATCTCTGTTATGTCGGAGACGATGTCGTGGATGTCGGTGTCCTGCGGCGGGCAGGGGTCGCGGTGGCCGTTGGAGACGGGGTTTCCGAAGCCAGGGCCGCTGCCGATTATGTCACCAAAGCCGCGGGAGGGCAGGGGGCGGTGAGGGAAATTGTGGAGCTGATCCTAAAGGCGCAGAATAAGTGGAAACGGGTGCTTAGCGAATATGCGGCATAAGATTCACGGCGGTCGACGGCCAGGAAGCCCCTTCCGGCTTTGCAAGCCCGCGGTGTTCATGGCCATTTCCGCCTTTGCCCTTGCCCTCTCCGCCCAGACCAATGCCACCACGAAAGTCAAAAATTTCAGCGTGCCTGAATACTGCGATCCGCCGCGGGAAACCCAGATGAAATCGTTGCTGCAGGGATCCGAAGCGGAACCTATTGCCGATGGACGTATTCTGATCACCAGCGCAAAGCTGCAAACCTTCAACTTGAACGGCCAGCCCGAAATGCTCGTCGAATCCCCACTTTGCGTTTTTGATTCCATGCGCCAGGAGGTCGTCTCGGATGGTCCGCTCCACGTGCAATCGGCTGATGGAAAGATGACCATCGACGGGCGTGGATTCTTGTGGCAGCAAACCAATTCCTTTTTAATGATCTCCAATCGCGTGCGGACTGTTATCCGCAATACTCCCGATAAACCACGCAATCGATGAAACCATTCTGCATCCTCCTCCTCCTGGGGCTTGCGGTCCCAATGACCGCGCAGACCAATTCCACGGCTCCGGCATCGAATTCCACTGCGGCCGCAGAGGCGCCATCGGCCCCCTCAATGACGAACGCCGTCGCCACGGCGCTGTCCACTGCCGAACGAGCCATGACTGAGATATTTTCGGACAGTGCGAATTTTGACTTGAAGAACCACCTGGCCGTTTACATGGGCCATGTGCGCGTGGTGGATGCGCAAATGAAAATGACCTGCGGCATGATGACAGCCAGCGTGCCACAGTCGGGCAAAATCGACCGGATCGTCGCCCAGGAGAACGTCATCATTGACGCCCTGGACAATGAAGGCAAACCGGTCCACGCCACGGCCGAGAAAGCCATCTATTTATTTCATGTGATCAATTCAGTCACAAACGAAACGATTGAATTAAGCGGCAACCCCCGTCCACATGTGGAGAAGGAGGACGGGGTCTTGACCGGCGACACCATTACCTGGGATCGCGCCAACAATAATTTCGGCGCCTCGGGCAACCAGCACATGATTATCCGGCAGCAAATCAATCAACATCGCGAGCCGCCGGCGGCCAAAGCGGAGGGAAAGTGATCTTTCGTGAGCCAACCCATGGTGAATGATCCATTGAGCCGGCCGTTGGATGACGCAGGCATGGAGCCGGGCGCCCCCGGGCCCACGCTGCTCGTGACGGACAAACTGGTGAAGGAATATCACCGCCGGCGCGTCGTCAACGGCATCTCCATCCGCGTCGAGGCCGGCGAAATCGTCGGCCTGCTCGGGCCCAATGGCGCCGGGAAGACAACCACTTTTAATATCGTTGTCGGCATCGTCAGGCCGGACCAGGGGTCGGTCCGGTTTTTGGACAAGGACATCAGCCGGCTTCCGATGCACAAGCGCGCGCGCCGGGGCGTGGGGTATTTGACTCAGGAACCCTCCGTGTTCAGGAAACTGACCGTGGAGCAGAATATCATGGCCATCCTGGAGACGTGCAAACTGAGCCGGCAGGAACGGGCCGTCCGGTTGAAGTATTTGCTCGAAGAACTGGATCTGACGCCCCTGGCCAAAAGCAAGGCCTACACGCTGAGCGGCGGCGAGAAACGCCGTCTGGAGATCACCCGCGCCCTCGTGACCAGCCCCAAGCTGTTGTTGTTGGACGAACCCTTCAGCGGCATCGATCCCATTGCGGTGTACGAGGTCCAGAAAATTGTGCGCAGTCTCAAGGAGCGCGGCCTGGGCATCCTGGTGACCGATCATAATGTGCGCGAGACCTTGAAGCTCGTGGACAGGGCGTACTTGATCCACAAGGGCGAAGTCGTCTATGAAGGCGTGGCGGAAGAGTTGGTGAACGATCCCAAAGCCCGCGAGATTTATCTCGGGCCGGAATTTAATCTATGAGACCTAAACCGGTAGGGTTGCGCTGCGCGCAGCCGGACGTGACTGGAATCACGCCCGGGCATTTATCCTGCTAACCCCTGACTTCACCATGCAACGAGATACAGTCACGGTCGAACGGTTCTACACGTCCCAGGCCGAAAAACTTGGCTTGAAACTTTTTGCCGGGGCAAAGGGTCTCAAACGCGTTATTCGCGAGCCCACCGTCAACCGGCCCGGCCTCGTGCTGTCGGGCTTTACCCGCTACTTCGCCTACAAACGCATGCAGGTCATCGGCAACGCCGAGGCCTATTTTTTGAAATCCCTGACGCCCGACGAACGCGCCAAGCGCTATGACATGCTCTTTGCCTACCGAATCCCCTGCATCGTCTTCAGCCGCGGTCTGCACCCGGAAAAACAATTCCTCAAAGCCGCCGAGACCGTCGACGTGCCGATCTTCCAATGCCCCCTCGTGACGATGAAGTTCATCAACCTGGCCACCCTGTCCCTGGAAATGATGTTCGCCCCGCACGGGACGGAAATGGGCAGCATGGTCGATATCCTGGGTGTGGGCGTCGTCATTCGCGGTGAAAGCGGCATCGGCAAAAGCGAAAGCGTCCTCGCCCTCATCGAGCGCGGCTACAGCCTGGTCGCCGACGACATCACGAAAGTCACCCTGGTGGATGGCATCGACGTCATCGGCACCAGCGCCGAATTGACGC
This sequence comes from Verrucomicrobiia bacterium, assembly GCA_035648815.1. GTDB lineage: Bacteria > Verrucomicrobiota > Verrucomicrobiia > Limisphaerales > BOG-1460 > DASRKU01. Next base: position 2,985 of record DASRKU010000387.1, read on the forward strand.
GCAACCACATGGAAGTGCGCGGCATCGGAATCATCAACGTGGCCGCCATGTTCGGCGTGAAGAGCATCCGCAGTGAGAAACGGGTGGACCTGGTCGTCACGTTGAAAGGTTGGAACGAGGTCAAAGATGTCGACCGCCTGGGCATGGAACAGGAAACGGTCAAGATTCTGGGGGTCGATGTTCCTCAAATCACCATCCCGGTCCGGCCTGGGCGCGACCTGGCGCGGTTGATCGAAGTCGCGGCATTCAACACCAAACTGAAGTTGGCCGGGTATAACGCCGCCAAGGAATTGAACGATCGCCTCATCGCCCGCATGTCTGAGCCCAAAAAACTCTAGGGGCCGTGGCCGCGCCTCGTAAGAGCGCGGCCAACATCAAAGCGGTCGGGAATATTCACAGAAGCAAACAAAGTTAACAAAGGTGAGGAAGACGCGCACTCGGTCTTTCAACCTTTCATCCTCGTAGCAGTCGAGGTGACGAGACTCCATCTCACAGGAGATACTCAGACGCAGAAACCGCGATTGGGCCAGGAAAGCCGACCCCCTGTGTGGCCGCGTCTCGTAAGAGCGCGCCCCGCAAGCCAGTCGACGGTCGAGAGTCGAGGGTCGAGGGCGAAGACGTCCCTCTCCCATCGGATGGGAGAGGGTGGTCCCGCGTTGGCGGGACCGGGTGAGGGTTCGGGTGGCAGCCATCCAAAAGGTTGATGGTTGATGGTTGAGAGTGGCCCTCGACGCTCGTCTTTCGACTCTCGACCGCCTTACAAACCATCCAACGGACTCTTCATCCCGCAACCGCGTCCTTTCCAGATGCTCGTGCAACACCGGCAGGATAGATTTGGGCAGAACCGTGATCCGGTCCTTGGCGCCTTTGCCATCCCGCACGGTGAGTTGTTGCATCTGAAAATCCAAATCCTGCACCCGCAGGCGAAGACCCTCCATCAATCTCAAGCCGCTTCCGTAAAGAATTTTCGCCACCAACTGCGGTGTGCCTGCCATGGCCTGAATCACCTGCTTGACCTCTTCGGGTGTCAGCACCACAGGGATCCGCACGGGCCTGTCGGCCCGCACCGCCTGCACGTTCTCCAATGGACGATGCAGTATTCTCTTGTAAAGAAACAGCAAGGCGTTGAAAGCCTGGTTTTGAGTGGACGCTGTGACGCGGCCGTTGACAGCCAGGTCGCTGAGAAATTCTTCCATTTTCGCTTCCGCTCCGCCGAGGAGTTGGTCCCGGGCTTTCATCTGGTGGAAGCGGATATAGCGTCTGATCCAATCGCAGTAACATCGTTCGGTGCGAATCGAATAATGTTGGATTCGCATGACCTCGCGCACCTGGTCCAGGAGCTTGAGTTTGGGATTTGGAATGATCAGATCCCGTGCGCCGGGGCTGTTCCGTGAAGCAATTTCCCTTTCCCTTTGACTTCCCTTATCCCAGGCCATACCCTTTGTTGAGGTTGCTAATGAAACTAGGAATTAATTCCCTGTTTGTCCACCATTATCCGCTTAGCAGGAATTCTTTCCTTATAAACAAATAGTTGAACTAAACCGCTTCGCGGAGGAAACAAGGAATGCACTGGCCCGTTCAAATGCCGGTGGTTATACTGAGGAAGA
>DASRKU010000388.1:0-11889 GCA_035648815.1 Verrucomicrobiia bacterium
GCGTATGATCGACCTGGCTCATGGCCTCGACAAACTCGCGCCAGTCCATGGCGCCCAGGAAGCGCAGGCTGTTGATGGTATGGCTGACGGAAACCTGGTCGGCGGCCTGGTTCTGGCTCTCGAGGTTGACCAGATGCTCGATGGAAAGTCCCTGTTCTGTGAGCCGCTGTTCCAGCCAGGCGCGCGCCAGGTGCATCGCCGGGCTTTGGCGAGACAAGCGTTGAGAAAACTCCGCCACAAAGGCGCTGGACAAAGGCACGGTGGACTGCGCCATGTCCGCCACCACGACGACGAGGTGAGCGGGATTCTTTTCGGCCATCTCCTGCAATCGCTCGACCCACAGGTCCGCCAGGTCGCGATCATGCCGGGCGATCTTCAAGCGGGCGGTGACCCGGCGGAGGTTCTCAATCAAGGCCAGCCGGAGCATGATCGGGATGGCCCACAACTCGCCCAGTTTCAGGGCGGAAACGGTCTGGTAAGCCGCGATGAAGGCGCGCAGCGGTTCGGCATCAATCTGCGCATCCACATGCGAAATCAATTCAAGCACGAGTTCATAGACCCGCGGAAGCCCGGCGGAAGGACCCGACAGGAGCCGGGGCAGTTCACGGCTGTAACCCCGAGGCAAATGCCGGCGGGCCATCTGGATTTGCTCCTCAATCAGGTAAAAGTTGTCGAGCAACCATTCGGCGGCGTGGGTGACGCGACGGGTTTGGTCCACGGCCTGGGTCGCCCGGTTGTAGGCTCTCAGTATCTGTTCATTTTCACCGAGCCGCGCGAGCAATCGGGTGGAGCCCCGCGGTGTAACAACGGAGTGGTTTTCGGCCAAGGTTTTGGCATGGCGGATCAGTTGCTCGACGCTGAACAACTCAGCGCGCAACGGCGCTTCATTGGAGATGGAACGCGTCTGCACATACTCAGTCACTCGGCTGAGCAAGGCGTCCAGACCAATCCTTTTCCCGGAGGCGGCGTTCACAATGAAATGGCTGGGTTTCAGTCAGCCTCTTGCCCGATGCAGTGTTGGCCAGGAGGCTGGTCCTCCAGGCGATGCGGGACTGTTTCGAGGAACTCCCTCTGCTGGAGGTCCCCCGGGAAGGGGCTGGCCGTATTCACTCCCTCAGGAGAGCCGACGGCTGTGCTGCAGTCTGGCGAGACCTGCGAATCCACCCTGCACGCGCAGATGTTGCCTGACCTCGCTGATCTGGCGTTGGTCGATCCTGCGCCAACGCGTCGATCGGCTGATCCTTTCGCTCAGCGGTGGCGCGCGACTCCCATCTCGCGGACGAATTTGGGAAACGGTGTGATTCCACAAGTCCGCTGGAAACAGCGTACCGTGTCAACGACGCAATGTTATGGATGTTGAGATTACTCATGAGGTCTTGCCGATGTTTCTCCACGGTTTTTATGCTTAAAGACAGAAAGCTGGCAATTTGCTTGGTGGCATACCCTTCTGCGATCAGCTGGAGGATTTCTGTTTGGCGACTGGTCAACATAGCGGCCATTGTTTTGACGGGAGAACCGTTGAGGAGCTTTCCCTGCATCTGCTTGACCAGGCGTTTGGCAATGGACGGACTGAAGAAGGCATTTCCGTTGGCGACTTCGTGGATGGCCCGCAACAGATCATTCCCGACGGTCTCTTTCGTCAAATAACCGGCAGCGCCTGCTTCTATCGCATGCTGGATGTACGCGTCGTCGGAATAAGCCGAGAGGATGAGCACTTTGGTTGAGGGGACTTCTTTGGCAATTTGGCGCGCGGCTTCCAAACCGTTCAGCAGCGGCATCGCGAGATCCTGCAGGACCACATCGGGCTTGAGCCTTTTCGCTTCCTGCACCGACTGGCGGCCATTGGACGCTTCACCGACAACCTGGATATCTGCCTCTGTTTCCAGAAGCAGCCGCAGTCCTTCACGAACCACGGTGTGATCATCACACAGTAATACAGTAATCTTTTTCATTCTTTTGCGGGGATGTACTCGTGCCGCCGTTCACGGCTTGCTCCATTAGCGGGCGGTAAAGGCTTTAAGGCGATCGTGGTCGTGCGCGTGTGCACCGGCCTGGACGATGATGCTTTCGCATGGGATTCCTTCGGCAGCGTGTTATGCGTCAGCCAGAAGTCCTTGATGGCTTTGGCCATGTCATCGAGTTTGTTTGCCATAGACGGCTTGGTGAGAAACGCGTTGGCGCCCAAACGGTAGGCGGCCGCGATGTCCGCGTCTTCCGCCGATGCGGTCAGAAGGATCACAACCAGGGTCGCCCCGTGGTGCTGGCGGATCCATTTGAGGACCTCCAGTCCCATCACGTAGGGCAGCTTTAAATCCAGCAGCACCAGGCACGGCAGGGGAAATTTTTCGCGGTCTGCAAATTTGCCGGTGCCTTGCAAATAGTTAATCGCCTGCTGTCCATCCGTCGCGACCTGGATGGGATTTGCCACGCCCGCTTTCGTCAGGGCGTGCTGCAAAAGGAATACATCGTTCGAATCGTCTTCGACCTGGAGGATTGGTTTCATGGGCTTACCCTGTTTTAAATTGCATCCAGAATTGGGTGCCTTTGCCCAACGCTGACTCGAAGCCGACCTGCGCGCCCATGCGCTCGATCGCCTTGCGCACGATGGTCAGGCCAATGCCGGTTCCCTCGAATTCCGACGCCGGGTGGATCCGCTCGAACAACCGGAATATCCGCGCGTGGTTTTCGGGGGCGATGCCAATGCCATTGTCCTTAAACCACACTCGAACCATGGATTTCTCCCTCTTTTCAGCCGAAATCACCATGCGGGGTTTGGTTCCGGGCGAAACAAATTTCGCGCCGTTGTTCAGCACGTTCGAGACGCATTGCGTTATCAACGCTTCGTTTCCTATCACCTTCGGCAATTTGCCTTTGATTTGAATCTCCGGCTTGATCGGCTGCCCATTCGGGTAGGTCTCAACGATGTCGCGCACCAGGCGGTCCAAATCCACTAGCTCCATCGGCAGGGGCAAGTGGAGAATTCTGGTGTAGCTCAAGACATCCTGGATGAGGTGATCGAGCCGGACGGCCGAGCGCATGATCTGATGCAGATAATTGACTCCCTTTTCATCCAGCTTGTTGTGGTATTCATCCACCAGATATTGAGCGAAGCTTTGCATGGCGCGCAGCGGCGCGCGCATATCGTGCGATACGCTGTAGGAGAACCCTTCCAGTTCACCAATCGTTTCCCGAAGCTGGGTCGTACGCTCCGTGACCACCTGTTCCAACTGGGCCGCATGCCGGCTGATTTCAGTCTTTGCGATTACCAGCGCCTCCTCAACCCCCTTGCGTTCGGTAATGTCGCGAATGTTGCATTGAATGACTGTTCGCCCATCCTCATCATAGAGGTTGCTGACGAATTCCACTTCGTGGTGCCTGCCCGTCTTGGACTGAAGCGGCAGATCCTCGTAGCGAATGAAATGCTTCTGCTGCAATTCCCGAAAGGCTGCCCGGTTGGCTTCTTCATCCTTGAGCAGGCCGATTTCCCAGAGTTCCTTGCCCAGCAATTCGTCGTGCGTATAACCCAACAATTCCGACATGAACGGGTTGGCGTCCGTAATTCTTCGTGTGTCGGGATCCATAATGAGTATCCCGTCCCGGGCCGCCTCAAAGAGGCGGCGGTAACGAATCTCCGACGCCCGCATGACGGCCCGCGACTTGATCGGCGCGGAGGCGTTATGGTTGAGTTCCGGCCTGGTGCGTTGGAGCGCTTCCGGGCGACCGCCAGACGCTGTGTGGAGCAGCGCTACTTTCCGGGTTGGGCCGGGCATTGTTGCCGGGCTACGTTTAGATTTGATGTTTACAACGCTCAAGACCATGAAGATATGCCCGAAAGGCGGACTAGGGTATTATGGGCTTAACCGGGGGGGTAATCCCCCATCTGACGCCAAGTTTTCCCCTGACAGTGCACACGGGCGTGTGCTGATTATGGATGGCTCCAGCTCCTATGACAGGTTCTGGCGGCAATTGCAGGTGATTCCAAGCTTCTGTCGTGCAGCCTCATGCCATGCTTTCGTCTCCGGCAGTTGGCTGCCGGGCACACCACCAAACGGCACCTCGATCGTCCAGACAGGTCATTTGGCTGTTGTTGTAGGAATAGTAAGCGTAGAGCGATTGGGGGCCATCCGCATACGCTTCACGACCTTTGCTTTTGCCAGGATTAAACAATTGAACGGTGACATGCGAACCGTGCTCTATCGCGTCGCTCAGGAAGCGCTCACCAACGTCGCCCGTCATGCGCAAGCCAGCCGGGCGGAAGTGACGATTCAGCAACTGGAGGACACCATTTGCATGGAGATAAGGGACAACGGCAAAGGCTTTCCGGTGGAACATATGTTGCACGCCAAGAAGAGTGCACGCTTGGGACTGCTCGGCATGAGAGAACGGCTGGAGATGGTCGGTGGCAGCATCACCGTCGAATCCGCTCCGGGCAAAGGCACGCTCATCCGCGCTCAAATCCCGTTTAGCAGCAGCAGATGCCAAATCGCTTCATGAACTCCCGAGTTGGCGGGCCCTTGAGCGATGGAAAAAGACTCGTAGACGGCCATCAACGCGTGGACCTGGCGCTTCTCGCGGGAATGGCCTTCAACCTCGGTGAGGTTGCTCTTGCAGCAGTCTTCAGCTCGTGGATCGGTGAAATTCACTCGGGCAATTCAGCTTTCAGCCTGTCTTCGTCGCGGATTGCAAATTCCAATTTCCACGGAAGTGGCATCACGCAGCAGGGGACTTAGTAAAGGTAACTGGGACTGCGCCGGGGCTTGTATCCTGCGCCGGGAAAGTTGGTGCGTTCTTCATGCGGCCGGGCTTCGCTGACCGCGAGGGTGCAGCTTCCAATTACTTTCCCAGGTATTTGGACGGGTGGCGTATTCGGTCGAGCCTTTCGACTTCAAGTGCGTTCAGAGCCACCTGCCGCCGCCTCAGCCTGAGGGTCGTCGCGATCGATTGGGGAAACAGCCAGGCCTGTTTAATGAGTTGGACGATGCTCAGCCAAACGAGTTTAAGTAGGTACATAGAATTTTCCTCATGCGACACTGTGAAAACTGTCCCGCTCGCTGCAGCTTATGAAGAACAATCTCGAAAATCTTTACCTTCATAATTGGACAGGCGCCTGTGTTACGGTCCGGCCGCCTTTTTCAGAAATGGGCTGAACAGATCAATGGGCACCGGCAGGAATGTGGTTGTGCTGTGCTCGTTGGCGATTTCCCGCATCGTCTGGAGGTAACGCAACTGGAGCGCGATGGGCTCTTTGCTGATTATGGCTGCCGCCTGCACCATCTTTTCCGCGGCCTGGAATTCACCCTCGGCGTTGACCACCTTTGCGCGCCGCTCGCGCTCGGCCTCGGCCTGTTTGGCCATTGCCCGTTTCATGCTGTCCGGCAACGCCACGTCCTTGACCTCAACCGCGGTGACTTTGATACCCCACGGCTCGGTTTGGCGGTCGATGATTTCCTGCAACTTCTGATTGATCACATCGCGCTGCGAGAGCAGGTCGTCCAATGATGCCTGGCCGAGGACGCTCCGGAGGGTGGTCTGCGCGATGAGTGAAGTCGCCTTCCAGAAGTTCTCCACCTTGACCACGGCGGCCATTGGGTCCACGACTCGAAAATAGACTACCGCATCCACCGTCGCCGGCACGTTGTCGCGGGTCATTACCTCCTGTTTGGCAACGTCGATGGTGACGACGCGCAGGTCCATCTTCACCATGCGATCGACGAGCGGAATGAGAAGTATCAGGCCCGGTCCTTTCGCTCCGAGCAATTTGCCAAGGCGGAATATGACGCCGCGCTCGTACTCGCGCAGGATGCGGACCGCCTGGGGGAAGATGACTGCTGCCAGAATGAGACCGACCACAATGGCGGGAACTATTTTGGCAAGGGCTGAGAGGTCTGGCATGGCTTCTCCAATCTTCGAGTTATTTGTTCAACGTTTAAGTTTCAACTCTCCACAAAGCGCCAAGCCATCTTTTCGTGCTGCTCCCTTAAACCAGTTGAATTCATCCGGGTGCATTCTCTCTCGCGACGATGAAGCCAGCCAATACCTTGTTTGCTTGTCGCCGATAGCCTTCGGGTATCGAAGTTGAAGTTGGGGGGATTTGCCCCTCAAAGACGGCTCGCCACACGGCGAAAATGATACCCGATAATTGCCAGTTCAATGGCGTTGCGGAGCTGTCGCGGGCGCCGCAGTAGTGTCGCATGTTGAGCAATTGGATTCTTGGACAGGGCCAAATCCGGCTCTTTCAGCAGGATCTTGACGCCGTTAATGGGTTTGGCCACTGCCTTGCGAACTGTCTCGACCGCTGTCGAACCCACTTCGCCAGCCGCTTTCAGCGCCCTGTTGGCCGCAGCTGTTGCGGCGTCTTCGGCACTGACGCCCATTTTTTTGGCGCCTTCGATCGCTCCTGCGACCAGGCCGGTGGTGGCAGCTTCCAGATCACCTCAAGGCGCAATCTTATCGCTCAACCACTGGCGCGACTGTTCAAATCCGTCCTTCAATGAATCGAAGGCTTTTTGCGACGTGGCTTTGACGCTGTCCCAGGTGGACTCGGTGGCGTTCCGAACAGCATCCAGTTGTTTGTTCAATTGGGCCGCCTGGTCTTGCAACGCCTGGAGTTTGGGTTTGGCCTCCGCCTTGACCGTATCGCTGGAGCTTTCGATTTTGCTGGAGAGTTGGTCCAGGTCCTTATTGAGAGCATCCAGCTGTCCCTGCATTTTTGCGACGAATTCAGCCTTTTGCGCGAAGGTATAGTCCTTCATGTCCTGCGCGGCTGCTTTCGTTTCGGTTTTGACCTGATCAAGCTGTTGAGAGGCGGTCTGCTCCTTGTTGCAACCCACCGCGAATGCGGCGGCGAACAGGAAGGCAATGACTAAAGGCTTATTCTTCATACTTTGTAGTTTGAGTTTCATCGCACGATCAAAGCGGTCATTCGACCGGCCTGATTGGGCACTTTACATTCCCTCTCATGGGCGAAGCCGGCCAATACCTTGTTTGCTTCCCGCCGATAGCCGCCAGCTATGGAATGTTCAGATGACTGGGGCCTATCACCGTGGTTGGCCTCATGCTGCCAGCTTGTTGGCTGGTGCTGCATTGAGCTTCGCCCAACCTTGAGGTCGTTTGCGGCCGTGTCCGGTTGGGCGCGTGAGTTCGACGATCTCCGGCAATTCGAAGCCCATTTTTTCCTCGATGATTTCACGCAACGCAATATCCGCCACTCCGAGATTTTCCGTGTTGGTTATCAGGGGCCTGCTGATCTCGCCAGCGCCGGCATTGAGCTGGCGAACCCGGCGTGAAACCAGGTTTATGAGGACATAAGGGTTGGGGACTTTTTCCAGCGCTTGTTTAACGAGTTCAGGGTTCATGTATTTATGTTTTTTCGTCTGACAGAGTACCATCTCGCACTTGAAGGATGCCGGCCAATACCTTGTTTGGCGGGTGCGCATACCCTGGGGCTATTGAAGTTTCAGTGGGAAGACAGCCCTGTCCCTGGGAACTCAGGCAAAAGATGCGGGCTCTTTCAGCCCGCAGAAGACAACGAGCGTGATGCTGTAAATGGTTCCGAGGGGACTCAGCGCACGAGGGAAGCCTGCTTTTTCACAACGTCAATATATTGCGCGAGGGCCTTGGAGTGATTCTCGCGATGCCAGGCAATCCAGTAGTCGGCTTTCTCAGATGTTACCAGCGGACGAAAGATCACGCCGGGATGCGGCAAGTTCTTGATTTGTTCGCGCGCCAGCGTCACGCCCAAACCTTCGGCCACAAAAGTCATGATGCCGGATTCGAGGTCCACGTCCTGCAAAATCCTCGGAGTAAAGCTTGCCTGCCGGCAGAGGCTGGACAACCAGTCGCGGGATCCGGGATGTGTTTCTTCGGACATCGCGACGAAAAACAACGACTTAAGATCCGTCATTCTGATCCTGCTCTTTTTCGCCAATGGATGGTGGGCCGGCAACACGACCACGATATCGTGGCGAGCGACGCATTCCCAGGCCATTGCTGCCATGTTCTTGCTGACGGCGGGCGGTCGCAAGCCGACGAATCCCAGGTCAATCTTCCGGGCTTCCAGGGAGCGAAGCTGTTCGGCAGGCGACATATCGAACAGGTTGACCGCGATTTCTGGGCAGGTTTGATAGAACGTCGCCAGTGTTGCGGGAAGCAGGTCGAAATTGAACTTGAACAGGTAGCCGAGGTTCAGTTGGCCGGATTCGCCCCGGCTGAACCGCTGCACGGCTTTCACGCTTTCAAGACTCAACGCCACGAGCCGCCGGGCATCAACCAGGAAACTTTTCCCTTCCTCGGTCAGCGAAACCTGGTTCCGACTGCGATCCAGAAGACGCACACCCAGTTCTTCTTCCAGATTGTGAATTTGGCGGGTAAGCGACGGCTGCGCCAGGCGCAGTTTTCCGGCAGCCCGGGTGAAGTTTAATTCTTGAGCCACGGCAACGAAGTACCGCAGATGACGCAGTTCCATAGTGCAGCCGCAGTTTAGCGATACACAACGCCCGTCGGCAAACAAAGAAACCGGGGGAAAGGCCGAAAAATTCTCGTTGCCGCGCCGTCCGATAGCTCACAGGTATGGAAGCCCAACCGACGAAGTATTGGTGCCTCTTCTACCTTCATAGCATGGTGTCCCGATGAAACTGATCATGCGCAAAGCCTCGGTCCAGTGGAAAGGGGGGTCCAACGGCGGCACCCGGACGCTGACCACTGAGAGCGGCGCGCTGATGCAGGCCCACTATTCCCCGGGGATTCCGTTCAGAGAAAATTCCGGGACGAACCCAGCCGAACTGATTGCCGCAGCTCACGCCGCCAGCTTCGCTTTGGCCCTGTCGAATGAGTTGGGATTGGCGGGTGGCGCGCGGGGAGACATCGTCACGACCGCGACGGTGACGTTGGAAAATCTGGCCGGTGGTTGGACGATCATGAACATCCACCTAAACGTCATCGCCAGGCTGTCCAAGCTAACCCAGGGCGAATTCATTGATGCGACCGTCCGCGCCAAAACGAGTTGCCTGGTTTCGCGACTGCTGCGCGCCAACATCTCGATGAATGCCAAACTGGAACAATGAAGTGAGCCGCTATGTTTGTTTCATGAATGACGCGGTGTGAGACAAACCTTCGTGCCCACTCAGGAAATGGAAAGGTAAGTATTATGTTACAAAGCATTAAACAATTATACGGACACAAACTCGATGCGTCCGACGGCGAAATCGGGCATGTGAAGGACTTTTATTTTGATGACCAGAACTGGGCGGTTCGTTATGTGGTTGCAGACACGAACTCCTGGTTGCCGGGACGACAAGTGCTCATTTCTCCCCATGCCTTGGACAATCTTCAGCAGGCCGGAAAACTTCTGCGTGTGAATCTGACCCGGAAACAAATTGAGAACAGTCCTTCGATCGAGTCGCACAAGCCGGTGTCGCGACAATATGAAGAGGAGTATTACCGATATTACGGCTGGCCATTCTACTGGCAGGGCAGCGGGTTGTGGGGCATGAGCGGCTTTCCGATTTTGGAACTGCCACCAAATCCTCTTCCGAGCGATTCACCCAATGCAATTGGGCCGCAACCCGAGTCAACTGATGCTCATCTGCGAAGCACGCAAGCCGTGAACGGCTACCATCTCCAGGCCAGCGATGGAATCGTCGGCCACGTCTGCGATTTTATGATGGACGCCCAGAGTTGGGCGATTCGTCAACTCGTAGTCAAAACCGGACACCGGTTTACTGGCAAAGAGGTGGAGATACCGATACGCAAAGTGGATCGGATCAGCTATCCGGACTCCAAGGTGTTTGTAAATTTGACCCGAGAAGCCGTCGAGCAAAGTCCCGCGCACCATTTGGCTCCGGTTGGTGCGGCAGATTGACACCGCAAAACAAAACCGATTTACAGGCAACCAACAAAAGAAGAATCAGTTGATGCAAACCTCCCGTCACCGACCTCCAATAAAGCCGGAGACTTGCATGGTTGGAGGCGGCCCACGGTCACCGGGCTTCGTCGCGATGATGCTCGGTTTGCTGTTGTTGATAGGATGTTTGACTCCGCCCTCACCGCTTGCTGGCGCGCCATTGTTTCCACTCACGGCTAAACGCGAGGTCAATCGGGCGTCCGAATCGGTCGGGCCCACCCTCCGCTTGGACCGTGGTCGCGGCGAATCGGCAGGCAATCCGGTTGCCGAATTCATGTATTTCGTCCCGCTGATTTCGCTGGAGCCGGTTTCCGTCGTCATGAGTCCCGGCAACACGCAGCGCGCGCGGATGGTGTCCGCCGCGCGGTCCTTCACAGCCAAATCATTCCTGGTGACCTGCGAATTTGAGTTCGTCGGCGAAGGCAGCCAACAAAACATCTTTGACCACTCAGAGAAAATCCGCCGGCGGGAGCAGGAGCTCAAGGAAGGTGGCTCGCTCGATCATCAACTCGGCTCCATCAACGTCGAAGGCGCAGGCAGTGTCATCATCGAGGTGGAGGGAACGATGGCCGGTCGCAATCCGACCGTCACCGAGGTCCGGCTGCGATTCAATGGCCGCGGACGGTCAAGTGCCGTGACCATTGGCCTCCACGATATCCGGTATCTGAACGGCGCAGTCCGGGTCCACAACGAAAGTGTGGCACGAGTCAACACCCTGACTTTTCGAAGGAAGCCGGGCCCGGCCAAAATGGATATCACGGTGGCGTCGGTGAAACGGAAGGACGCGAGCGACAATTTTTGGCAAAAGCTGATCGGTGGCTTGAAGGGAACCACGGTGAACCTATTTCTAAAGCCGATTGCCGTGGAACCAGCCGGCAACGAAGCGATGCTCAATTTTGGTTTCGCGCTCGAGTCGGAAGCGACGGCGTTCACTTTCCCTCGCGCCAAAAACCTGAAAGCAGGCGGCATTTGATCTGCGCAAGAACGAACACGTCAAACCAGGAATTGGGAACGTAACCGGGGCAACGACGACGAATCCACTGTGAAACACCCTCTCGAATACACAATCGTAGCGGTGCCTTTTCACGCCGATGCCGCAACCCATGACGAGCTGGCGCGGAAAGTGAACGAAAAACTAAGCAGCGGGTACGAACTATATGGGACACCATTCCTCAGCGAGGAAATGATGTATCAGGCAATGACGAAGCCAATCCTCGAGACCTCCCCACTCCCAGCCTCGTGAAAAGAACCGCGCCAATCACGACGTTGTTTGAATCGGTTCGGGCAGTGGGACACCAGGGCATCGGCGAAAACGCGCCGCTCGTCCGCGCACGCATCTGTGAGGGGCTGAGCCTCCTCGGCATTGAATTGAATGAGTCGCGCAATGCGGAGGCTGCGACGGTGATTTCCACGGACGCCAGCCGGGCCACGGTTCGCGTCATTCGCACGGACGAAGATCCGAATCCCGGTTCGCAGGCTGGCGTGGTGCCGCCACTGGCACCCATCTCCCGGGGCTTGTTCAGTGATGATCCCGTCGCTTTCGCGGCTAACATTGATCGGGTCATCCAGCAAGGGGCCACGCCGCCCGGGCCAGCCCCGGCGTTGCAGATGCCGGCCTTCGGAACCACCCATTCGCTCACCCTGCCGGAGATCGCCAACGTCGAGGCCTACGTTCTGTCCCTGAACGGCGTGGACGCGGCGAAAATCATTCATCCGGGAATCTCGCCTTTGCATTTTGGTGATCGCCGTAGCGATGGTGGTCCTGCTGATCGTCGTGGTTGGCAAGCTTTCCAAGAAATAATCGTGATGGCCAAAGACCCCATCTGCGGAATGACGGTGGATGAAGCGACGGCGCTCCACGCTGAACACGGCAGAGGGACATTTTACTTTTGCAGCGAGCGCTGCCGGAAAAAGTTTCAGTCACCATCCGCCACCGTGAAGCACGAGGAGAATGCCGAGCTGCGCGACATGACGAGGCGCTTCTGGAT
>DASRKU010000389.1:0-8200 GCA_035648815.1 Verrucomicrobiia bacterium
GGGGGTTCCAATTCAGAGGCGCGCTCCACAGCCCGCCGCTCGTGTTAGTCCACACAATGGTCGCGCCGCGCAGGCTCGGAACAGTCAGCGCCAGCAATCCGGCAAGCCACAAGAATCGTTTACCAATCATAGGACGCAATAGGGCAGGGTGCGCTGGGCGCAGCCGGACGTTAATCAACACTCCCGTTGACGGCGTTTCATTTGTGGGTGGTCGGACATGAAGATGCCCACATCGCATGTCGGAATCAAGAAAAATGAAGCGGGTCTTCCGCGACCCTCGGTAGGGCTGCGCTGCGCGCAGCCCGGACCACGGCACAACCGAACGCGAAGCGCATGGAGTGCGCCCGGTTTACCGACGCTCTGGATTGGACCTTGTCACGGGCCTCAAACCTCGCGACGAGCGGCATAACACACAGCGGCGCTAAAGCGCACGCACTCCATGTGCTCGCGCGGTCTATGGCGACACAGCCCGGTAAAAACGCCGGGAAAAATTCGTGCCGTTCGAATCCGCATAGACCAGGTTCGCGCCGGGAATGCCGAAGCCGAAGACCGCAACACAACCCAACTGCCCATTTTCGCCCCAGCAGGGCGATCCTGACTTTTGTCTTCATGGCAAATGCGCGTCCAATTCATCATGCCGAGTGGGAAACAGGATTGAATATTGCCCAACTCCCGAAAATTTTCATCAGAAATTTCCTGTAATATTTCTGCTGTTGCCGGCCACTAATTCAGGTAAACAAATGCAACCGGCAAACAGTCGTCCATTTATGAAATCGCTGTTCATTAGCACACTCCCCGTAATCCTGTTCTTAACGGCCACGCTCGCTGTCTGTGAAGCAAATCCCATCGCCGATAACCCCGAAATTCAATCCTGGCTTCGGGATCGCGTGGATCGGGCCAAACAATGCCCCGGCATCATCGTCGGTATCGTGGATGCATCGGGCTCAGGGATCGTCAGCTATGGCAAATCAGGCGCTCCGGCCGGCGACGCCGTCGATGGCGATACCGTTTTTGAAATCGGATCTGCCACGAAGGTTTTTACCTCCCTGCTGCTGGCGGACATGGCCGAACATGGCGAGTTGAAACTCGATGACCCCATTTCCAAGTACCTTCCGGAATCGGTCAAGGTTCCCTCTCGCAACGGGCGTCAAATCACGTTGGTTGACCTGGCCACGCATACATCCGGCCTGCCGCGAATGCCGGACAACTTCGCCCAAAAAGACCCGGAAAATCCGTATGCGGACTACACGGTGCCGCAGTTGTATGCGTTTTTGTCAGGGTACACCCTGCCCCGCGACATTGGAGCCGACTACGAATATTCAAACCTGGGCGGCGGCCTTCTGGGGCACGTCCTGGCCTTGTGTGCGCGAACCAATTATGAATCCCTGGTGCTCGAACGCATTTGCCGCCCGCTCGGAATGACGAATACGGAAATCACTCTTTCACCGGATCTGAAAAGGCGCCTGGCCGCAGGCCACAATGCCGCCGGTCAACCGGCCAAAAACTGGGATCTGCCCGCGCTTGCCGGGGCCGGCGCGCTGCGCTCCACAGCCAACGATTTGCTCAAATTCGTCCGCGCCAACATCGGCCTCTCCGGCTCAAACCTGCTGCCGGCCATGCACGTCATGCAGCAATCACGGCACAGCGCTGGATCACCTTACATGGACGTCGGCCTCGGCTGGCATATCGCCAGGCGATTTGACACGGTATTGATCTGGCACAACGGCGGGACCGGCGGATACCACTCTTTCATGGGATTCGACCCTCAGTCAAAACGCGGCGTGGTCGTGTTGGCCAATTCAGCCAATTCCATTGACGATCTCGGTTTTCACATTCTGGAACCGAAGTATCCTCTGACCTCATTCAAACCCCCGAAAAGTCGAGTCGCGATCCAGTTGCCGTTGGAAACACTCGACCGCTGCGTCGGCAGCTACAAACTCGCGCCCGGTGTCTTCTTCACCCTGCGCCGCGAAGGCAGCCACCTGATGGCCCAGCTCACCGGGCAGTCTTACTTCGAAATATTCCCGGAGTCCGACACCGAGTTTTTCTACAAGGTGGTCGACGCTCAATTATCTTTCACCAAAGACAGCGCGGGCAAACTGACCGGTCTGGTGCTTCATCAGAACGGCATGAACCAACCCGCCACGAGGGTCTCCGAAAAGGCTGCTGAATAGATCGAGCAAGCCGGAGGCTTGCCAGAAAGTAGCCGGTGGTCGGCTTGTCCGCCATAGCTTTAGCGAAGGCGGAATCCCCGCGCAGCCAGGCGAAGCGGGAGAGACCACCGGACCCGATCCGAAATCTTCATTCGACCCTGGAGGGGTCGCAGCGTGCCCGCCGTAACCCAGCGAAGGCGGGACCTCCGGCATCCCTCCAGTCACCCAAAAAAACAGCCGTGGGGATCGCGATCTACTTCCGCCAGCACCGCATCAAGCGTCGGCGCTTCCGGCATCGGCTGATACGAATGCCACCTCATGTCGGCCCGCATCCAGTACAAGCGCCAAACCTTCCTGGTGCCAATCCACCGGGCCTTCGCAAACGGATGCTCGACCATGCGCGTCTGGTCGTCGTACGCCGGGCGCACTGAAGAGATCGTAACCTCCGATCCGCGGATATCGGCACGGTAATCCACCTTGTCGCGAATCTCGGGAGGCGGTCGGCGCTTGCTGATGAATGCTCCCGCAGCGCGGAGGCACTCGCGAATCTGAACGTTGGAAAGCGGCATGCGTGTTTTGGCTACTGCTCCGGCTCAGGAACGCCGGGTCATTTCAGTGACTTTTTGGCAGAGATGATCCACGCAGACCTGTGCAGATCAAAACCCACCTTCGAATAGTACGTCTCCGCCTTCGGAGCGGCCAGAAGTATCAGCTTCGCTCCTGGGCCAAGCTGGCTCTGCGTCTCGCGGATGAGCTCTCGTCCGATGCCCTTCTTCTGATACTTTTCGTCGACGGCCAGATCAGAGAGGTAACAACAGTACTCGAAATCGGTCACGGAGCGCGCCACGCCAACGAGGGTCGAACCGTCCCACGCGGTGCAGAGCAGGTCCGCGTACTCCAGCATGGCCCTGATGCACTTCGGATCATCGACGGGGCGACGTTCCGCCAAGGTCGAGCGCCGTAACACGTCCACGAACTCGGCGTCAGAAATGGTGCGACGCGTCTCGTACTGGATATTCATTTTGGTTGGGCGGCGTTGGTTCCATGATGAACAGGCTTCGGAATCAGAATGTGTTTGGTTGCGGCAAGGCGGTCGAGCAATGCCTCGGAATCTCGCTCGACGGCGAGCATGGCGTGATGAGCGGGCGTGAGAAACCGCTCGTCGCGCATCCGCTCGAGAAATTGGAGGAGCGGGTCGTAGAATCCGCTGACGTTGAGCAAACCGACGGGTTTGAGATGCAAGCCGAGCTGGAGCCAGGTAAAAACTTCGATGACCTCCTCCAGTGTGCCAATGCCCCCCGGCAATGCTGCGAATGAATCCGAGAGCTGCGCCATACGGAGCTTACGCTCATGCATGGACTCAACCGGGATAAGCTCGCTAAGGCTTCGATGTGCGCGCTCCTCTGCAATCATCACGCGGGGAATAACACCGATGACTTCGCCGCCAGCGGCTAATGCGGAATCGGCAAGCACACCCATGAGGCCGACATTGCCGCCGCCATAGACGATGCCCAGGCCGCGCCGAGCGCACGCGGACCCGAAGGCAGCGGCGGCGGCTGCGTATTCGGGAGACGCACCGAAGCTAGATCCAGAATAGATACAGATTCGCGGCATAGCATATTTGCAGCCGAAAAGATGAGTCGTAAGCCGTGTGGCTTCGACGGTCGTGATCCAAGCACCCCAGAACCAAATTCACAGAATGAAGATTACCTCCAAGCTCAGTTCCATCAATGCCAATCTCCTGCGCATATCCGATCAACTATCCGGTGTGGTGTTCGGCTCATCTGTGCTGGCGCCGCAGGCACGGCAATCTCCAGCCAGTTGGAACTACCGGTGAATACCCCCGGCCCGAAAACAGGGCCGCCGCCATACCCGTTTCCAGGGGAGCTCCTGTCGCGTCGTCAGGGATTTGAAACTCTCAAACGAATGAATCGTGCGGTCGCGGACGGTACGGGAGTATTGTCGCGCACCAACAGCTGCGTGACCGTGTTTGTGAGTGTCACGGTGTTCGGTGGACCGGAAAGCCAGCCACCCATGAGGTTGCCGGAGACTTCCACAATGTAAGTGATGTCGGTAGGCCGGGCGGCACGGTTGACGGTCAGGGTCAGAAAATTTGTGCCACCAGCAGGCTGGATGCGGCCGGACGGCAACTGGGCAGAAGTGGCTGGGGTGAGTGGATTCAGGCCCAGGGCGTATTTGATCAGGTTCGGCACGCCGTCGCCGGCGGGGCTGGCGCCGTTGGCACCCGCGCCGACGTCTGAAGGGTTGCCGAAGTGATCATCTCGCCACGTCTGCAGCGGTGTCAGGGTGGATTGGTCAAGCAGGCCGAGCACACCAACGCCAGTCGTGGTCCCGACATAAACCCGCGCGCTGGCAATAGTCGGGGTGATGAATTTGTTGCCTAAGCCGAACCTATCGCGGCCGCCGGCAGCCTGAGTACTGTTGTAAAACTCCTGGGTGAGGTTGGTTGCCGCGTAAGCATGCAAAACCGCTGGCGAGGTGTTTTCCGTGGCCCAGACAATGCCGTTGGAATTGCCGCTGGCGGAAATGGAAGGGGTGGTGCCAGGGTAACCGAACACGATGGCGGTTTGCGAAGAAGGGTTGGTGAGCCGGGCGTTCTGGAATGGAAAAGCCTGGAGGTTGTTCCCGACGGAGCCGTAGTAAATCGTGCCGTTGAAATAAGCGGGCGTGGCAAAGACACCGCCCGGCAAAACACCATCGAGCTCCTGATAGATAGCGTTGTCATTGGCAGGATTGAACTTGCCCAGGTTGGAACGGTCCACGAGATAAAGGTTGCTGTCCTTTCCGGCGCCAACGGCAAGCCCGCGCGTGTGTCCCTGCCCGTCCAGCATGTCCGGCAACACGAGCGCGCCGCCGGAACCGAGGTCGGCGTCCACAGCGCTCTCGCTCACGGTGTTAAACATGGTGAAATAATCCGCCACAGCGAGCTGGTTGCTCGTGGTCGAGAGTTTCATGAACGCATTGCCATAATCGCCCTGGTCGGGGAATCCGTTCGTGGTCAAAGTGGATTCAAACGTGCCATTTCCGGCCAGAAAATAGATATTGCCAGCGGCATCGGCTGCGAGACCGGCCCCGCTCATCCAGATAGCGGCTTCGCTTCCGTTCGGCGTGATATTCAACACGCTGGTTTGCGCCAGACTGTGTTCATCGTAGCCGATGATCCAACCGGTATAGGGTCTGATATCGCAATGCGACGCCCAGGCGGTGTAAACCACGCCCCCCAACAGGAGCAGTCCGCATCGTTCCTTGTATTGGGCGGGATCGAATACCACGTTGGTGCCGTCACTGTTGTCGCCCGTGCCGGGATATTTGGCCGCGACGGTCACCGCAGCCAGCCGGTCTGTGCCTGTGGCCAGATCGAGCGCGTGCAGACGATGGAAATAGTTGCCCGCCCCGTGCTTGCTCATGGCTACGACAAACATCGTGCCATTGGGCCCGAACTGACGGTCAATGACCGGCGTGGCGGTAACTCCGATCTCGGGAGTCACCTGGCCGCAACCGCGGTCATCAGAGGGCACTTCGTTGGTCCCGAGCAAGGAAACATGCCAGAACAAATTGGTGCTATCTGCATCGAAGGCATAGACGCTGTCGTGTTCTGTGGCGACGAACAGGACGTTATGCATGCCCCTAAGGGGTATGGAAACGCCCGCGGCATACAGCGGCTGGGCATCTACCAGCCCGTCCGTCTTCAGAACCCACAACTCGCCGAAGTGGTTGGTGTTGACGTTGACGGGTGACAGTATTTCTTCGTTCAAGTTTTGTCCCGTGCGGCCATTGTCGTTATGATAGGTCAGTACGTCGGCGGCTTTGGCCGGTGCGGGCGGCGTCACCAAAGAGACAAGAACGCACAACGACATAAAAACACCCCAAGCTGCTGCCGTCCTGTTCAAACAGTGCTCGTTCATAGGGTTTTCAATGGGGTGAATTTCGTTCAACTTGTGCGGAGTGCAAGCAACAAATACTTATCAGTTCAATACTTCTTCAGCAGTTCGAGCAGGGTCCGGTCAAGTTTATATCCGCGGCAGTCTTCATAGTTAACGTCTTTTCTACCGCTGTCCAAAATGCCGAAGGGCCCTTTGAGGTCGATAAGCACCCAGCCCAGGTTCAGTTCCTTGAATTCCTGCAATCTCGATTCCAGATAGGCGAGGGTTACGTCATGGGGCGTTTTGTTGTACACGCCGAAACCTCCCACGAAGGCTCCCGGCAATCCATCCGCCAAGGCTTCTTTCCAAGCCTTGAGATACTTGCCCGCATAGATTTCCTTATAACCAGCCGGGGCCTCGATCAGGCTTACCTGGTTATCGTCCGAGACGAGAATCGAGCTTTGCGGGGTGTCGAGGGCGGAGAATTGGGGCTGGATCGTCACGACCGTTCCGTCCGCGCGCACGACCTTGATGTAATTCCAGTCGAGCCAATCACCGTTGGCCACGCCCAGGGAGAGTTCTTCCGCGTCGGCGGTCAGCGTCACCTGGTATTCGCGGTCATAAATGTCCTGGTAGACGCCGTATTCTTTTTTGAATATTACCTTCTTCCATTCGCCGTTTCCGGAGCCTGGTCTGAACTTGTGCTCGAAGACAATTGCTCCGTCGGCTTTGATCTGAAAATCGGCCGAAATGCTTACCGTGCCCACGTTGATAATAAGCGTATCGCCCGCCTTGAAGTGCCCGCGCATCCGCAGGGGAATCTGCAGATTACCCTTATCGCTTCCCACGAGAAATGAGTTCGCCGGAGCCAGGGGCCAGGCAGGCACGGGCCAATCCATCGAGCCGAGCGACGCCGACCATTCGGCATGGAACTCTGCTATTTTAATGGCATCGAAGGATTGCATGTCCTGCAGGATTCCTGACGCATAGAGCGCCCGGGCCGGCTTGGCCGCCCAGTCGATCCCGTCGGTGCTGATAACGCGATCTTTATTGTACGAACGGATAATGCCGATCGCCTTGAGCGCGAGATCGGAGAATTGCTCGGATCGCTCGTAAAAATACGGCTCATACAGCAGGTTGAAGCTGAGGTATGCCGGGGCCACCTTCTGGTAGCGGCGCGCAAAGTAGCTCCAATAGCCCAGGTAGAGTTCACGGCAGTGTTCGTCCGTCCAGAGGCGGGTGCCGTCGGGGCCGAGGCCGCGGTCGAATGAACAGTAACCCGGCACGCGCAGGAACTGGATCATGAGGTGAAGGCCATGCTTTTGGGCAAGTTCGACCGCCCGGTCTATCAGGGCGATCTTCTCCGGGTCGATGCTCTCCGGCCGGTTGGGGCGCGTGAAGGCGCGGTAGTCAAGCGGAAGCCGGATGAAGTTGAAACCCTCCGCCGACACAATCTCGAATAAATCTTCCGGGATTTCCCGCAGGGTACCCTGTCCGCTGAAATCCTGATAATCAGTTATGGAAAAGCCGCGCCATCTCCCCGGCATAACCGCGCGGGCATTGGCGAAGGGCTCGACAATCTTGGGAGAAAGGCCCGTCTCTCGGCTCCGCGCGGTTTGCGGGGGCTGGGCGCCGGATACGGCCGGCGTGGCGCAGCCCGAAAGGAGAACGGCGATGATTGTAGCCGGAAGGATAAACGCGGCATAAATTCTCATGCAGGAAGTAGAGCACGACAGATCATAATGGCAACGCATACTGTTATGGTATTTCAAACCACAGGGGTTTTGGGATCACATCTGAACATTGTACAATGTGGTACCACCCGCCAGCCCGCTCGATCCTCAAAAGTCTCGACATCCCCCAAGAATGACCACCCCCTCCTCACATGTCAATTGTACAATGTCAAGATGTGACCCCAATGACGTTACTTAATGAACTCCGCCACCGGCGACGGTGGTGAAAGCCTGAGCGTTCATCAGTGGCTCCAGCGCCTGGCGCCGGAGTATCGGGCTCGCTTTGGTTCCTCCATGCCGCATCGGCATCGGCAGGTCTTGAGAAAGATCCTGTCCTGCCGGACCCCGGCATTGGGCGGCCAACTCTTTGCCTGTCCGGACTGCCCGGGCTTTGTCTACCGCTATCATTCCTGCAACGACCGCCATTGTC
>DASRKU010000390.1:0-3066 GCA_035648815.1 Verrucomicrobiia bacterium
CACTGTCCCCGTGCAATGGTCGACAAAAAAATATGAGCCAATCCGCGCGCCGGGGTGCAAATCCATGCCGGTGCGGCAATGAGCCCACTCGGTCATG
The DNA here is from genome assembly GCA_035648815.1 of Verrucomicrobiia bacterium. Classification (GTDB taxonomy): domain Bacteria; phylum Verrucomicrobiota; class Verrucomicrobiia; order Limisphaerales; family BOG-1460; genus DASRKU01. The sequence continues at coordinate 98 of DASRKU010000390.1, forward strand.
ATCCGGGGAATCAGCGAAATGTGTTTGAGGTAGAGCTCATGGGCCAGGCGCTGGACGGCGATGGCTTCGATGAACGGGTAGGCGACGATCACCTCTTCCTTGCTCAAGGCCGCCGGATCGCCGTTGTATGCGGCTTCCGTGTCGGTCTGGAGCATTTCCCGAATTCGCGGCAAGCTATCCAGGAATTCCAGCGTGAGGGTATGCGCGATCCGGCCCAGGTCCTGGTTTGGAAATTCAGGCGGCGGACGGTACTCCAGGCTTTTTCGGATTTCGTCCTCGAGCCGGCCCAGAACCGTATCGAGCAGCGCCGTGGTTTCAACCTTGATCTCCGAGGAGTGGATTAATTTCTCGTCAAAGAACCCCGGGAAAAGCAGCCGCAGCAAATCCATGGTAATCCCGGCAATGACATGCTTGGAGGGAAGGTTCTGGCCATCGAGATGGTTGATGCCGCCCAGCCGGTCATAGGAATAAATCAGGCGGTCGGTTAACTGGGTAACGGTCAACTGCACGGTGCCAGTATTCCGCAGAGCCGCCGGAAAGGCAAGAGCGGGTGGGTTGGGAGTTGAGGGTTGAGAGTTGAGGGAAACCCGAGGAAAACCCTCACCCCGGCCCTCTCCCATCCGATGGGAGAGGGAGAACCGGTTGGACGCGTGGGATGATTTGACAGCTTGGCATTTCGACCAACGCGTCACCACGTTCTTCCTCAGCCCTTCGGCGTTGGTTGTTGGATGTTGGATGTTCACTTTCAGCATGGGGACGAGCCGTCCCCACTCCTCCCTCTCCCGTGCGCCAGCGTACCCTCTTCCATCGCTAGCCCCTCAGCTCTTCAGGATCTCCAGCGCCGCCTTGACCACCTCGTCGATCCCGATGCCGTTCATGCATCGGAAGTCGATGGGGCACGTTCGACGGAAGCAGGGGGAGCATGGGGCGTCGGATTTGAGGAGTCGATGCGTGGTGTCTCCGGGCAGGCCGGGCCCGGTCAACTCCGGGGAGGTGCTGCCAAACGGCACGACAACGCGCGTGCCAAGAGCGGCGGCGGCGTGCATCGCGCCGGTGTCATTGGAGAGGACCACGCGAGAGAGTTTCAAGAGCGCGCACAATTCGGCCAAAGAAGTCTGCCCGGCAAGGTTTTGAATCCGGAGTCCCGCTGAGCGGAGGGCCGACTCCATGCCTGAGGCAATGCCCGCATCGCCGGCAACGCCCAAAATGATCCAGGCGCAGTCGATGCGCTGCTGGATTTCGCGGGCGGCGGCGGTGAAACGTTCCGCCGGCCATTGCTTTGCCGGACCGTATTCGGCCCCGGGAACCATCGCCACGACAGGCCTTGCGTTTCCGGCAAGTCCAAACCGGCCTTTGGCGGACTCCAGATCTTCGGCATCGATGAAAAGCCGTGGCGGCAGCGGTTGAGGGTTTGCGCCCAGGTAACCGACCAGGTGGAGATAATCATGAACCTGGTGTGCCCCCAAATTCCATTCAGGTCTTTTCGGCCGCGAGTTTGCGTTGTTCACGAGTTCCCGCACTTCGGTCCGCGAAAGTTTGCGAATCCGGATGTGTCCGGTCCTGCGCGGAATCGGATCGGTCAGGAAGAGGTTGCGCCAAAGGCCGCCATAGCCAATGCGGCGCGGAATGCGCGCCAGGAAAGTTTCGAGCGCGGAGCGCGGGGAGCCGGGCAACACGATCGCCAAATCGAACGATTCTCCGGCGGGACCCACCGACCGAATTTGCGAGGCGACGCTCCAAAGGCTGCGGTCAGGACCAAATGCGATTGTTTGGTTGATAGCCGGATGTTTCTTCCAGAGGTCCTGGAGCTTGGCAGGCGTGAGCATCGCGATGTGCGCGTCGGGAAAAAGCTCCCGGAGCCGGAGCAAGGCGGGAGTGGACATGACCGCGTCACCCAGCCAATTGACTCCGCGCACAAGAATGCGGCGGGGCGGAGCCGGTTTCATCGGCTGCGGGTTCATGCCGTGGAAAGGGCTGGCGACAGTTTTGGTTTCGCGGGTTTCCAGCGATTATGCACCCAGAACCAGTTAGCCGGATCGCGCCGCACCGCCGTTTCGAGCGCTTCATTCACATCGCGCATGATGGCCGCCACGGACCGGGGCCGGCCATTTTCATTGGTGGGGATTTGCTCTCCGACTTCGAACCGCCACTGGGCGAGGCCCTCGCGGAAGCAAACGCCGGTGTAGAGCGCGCACTGGTAGCGCAACGCGAAAACAGCCGGCGCTGTCGAGGTCGAGCAATCGTGTCCGAAGAAGGGAATTCGCAACCCGCGGTCGCCGGCGTGTTGATCGGCCAGGAGGCCGAGGAGGATGCCGGTCCTGTTCATGACGGCTTTGAGGGCCGCTCCCTGGGTGCGGCGTTCGAAGTACAGGCACCCGGATCGTTCGCGCATGGATTGCAAGAGCCGGTTCAGGGAGGGCTCGCGCAGGCTGCGGTACGTGGTGACCGATTGGAAACCTTTCTGGAATTGGGCGAAGCGCGCGTAGAGTTCAAAATTGCCGAAATGTCCAATGGCCGCAACGATGTTCGGATGATCCTCGCGCTGGCTCGCGTAAAGCCGTTGAAGCCCCTCCACATGCATCACCGCCCGCAGTTGCTCGATATCCATGAACGAGGTGCGCGCGGCGCACGCAAAATTCTCGCCGATCCTCCGGAAATTTTCTTGGGCAATGGCGCGGATTTCCTCAGCGGACTTTTCCCGGCCAAAGCACATTGTGAGATTGCGCAGGGCGACCCGGCGATGGCGTGCATCGAGCCAGTAAGCAAGGGCGCCGCCGCATCGGCCAAGCCGAGCCACCCATCGCAACGGGAGCACCCGGATGCAGGCGATTAAAAATCGGGCGATGAGGTAAAGAACTGGTTCCATTCGATAAAGTTCCAATGTGCGCCCCGGTCGCGCCGGGGCAATCCCGGGCTCAGGCGCCTTTCACCGGAAGCAGATCCGGCGGACGCAATCCTGAAAATCGTTT
>DASRKU010000391.1:0-13026 GCA_035648815.1 Verrucomicrobiia bacterium
AGCAGTGACTACTTGAGCCAGGTCGTGATCGGGAGAGACTCCCCCTTGTGAGGCTATTTGTGAGGGTGGTCCTGTTTGAGCCCCGTCCTTATTGGAAATGTCGCGGGTTCGAGCCCCGCCACTCTCCGCAGCGGCGTTCACGCCGAGATAGTTAATGCTTCCCAGGACCGAGGCGTAGCTCGTTGAAGCAGATTGCACCGTGCCGTTCGCCAAAAGGTTCGGGAATAACGTCGCCAGAGAGGGCAACCCGCCCGGCCCCAAGCTGATATTCAACCGTAAATCGCATTTAAGTTCTGAAGCCAAGTGCCGATAGGAACATGCGGAAAAATCCGGGACCGTCGTTTTGCCGGTAATCTTTGGATTCCTTGGAACATTGGCCTGTGAACATTGATCTCATCAGCGAGAGTGCGTGGATTTCCGTAATCGAAGGCACACGGGAGGTCCAATTTGAGTTCCTGGCTCTCCAGCTTTTCCTGGTGAATTTGCGGAAACGGCTGCAGTCCAAAGAACTTTCCCAGGCTGATTGTGTCCGCGAGTTGAAGGCGTTTTGCGCCAAGTTCAGCCGTCTACCCATTGCAGAAAAAGATTTCAGCAGGATTGCCAACCAGAATCCGGCGACGACGAATCGCCTGCTGGACCCAAAGGAAGTGGCTCAGAGAATTCTGGCGGGCCAATGTCTCATCCTGGCTGGAGAGGAATCCTTGCTGGCCGGCCTGCCCAATGGCAATTGGATCGGCGGAACCATCCCTTACTTCATGGACCAGGAGGGAGGCTGCCTGTGCAAAGACAGGATTTTCGTCACGGAAATCAGTGCGGAATGCCAGACTTCCAAAGACCGGTATGCCGTGTCACGACTGCCGGAGGTATATCAGGATGCGGAGGAAGGCACTCTCAGTTTCATCATTCTGCCTGCGGACAGTCCGATCCACACCGAGTTTGCGTTGCATGCGCCGCGTTATCGCGGTTTCGCATTGCAGCCGTTGGTGGGCTGGGTTGCGGGCATTGATTTAGCCATGGCCGGCAAAGCGGCGCCGAAGGTGTTCTGCGGCGGTCCGGAGCCGCTGGCGGACACAGCCGTCGTCATGCGCGTCAAACTGCCGCCCGACCGGGTGGCTCAAGTCAGGATTGTCAACCTGTTCCAGCCCGGTGACGGAGACACGATCCGATTTCGATCCAGTGGTTTTTCGGCAGCGACCGCCTTGATTAACGGCCAAGAATGCAATTTTGCCGAATACCTGCGAAGCATCGAAGCCGACACTCACGTGCCGCTGGTGGCCGACTACTGCGGCGCGCGGGTCAACGTGAGTTTTAAGAGTGTGGATCCGCAAAGCGGCCGCGTTGAATTCTACGCGCCCGTCGTTCCCGGCATCGCTTACAAGCTGGCGCTGCCCGTGAAGGACTACGTTTCAGAATTCCAGTCCGGGCTGAAACAATTATCCCCGGACAACTTGCTGTTCTCCTGCAATTGCATTCTCAATTACCTGTATTCCCGGCTCGAAGGCCGGCGCACCAGCGCCTTTGTCGGGCCGGTGACCTTCGGTGAAATTGCCTATCAATTGCTGAATCAAACCCTGGTTTACGTCGAACTCGTCGACGTCGCGTCGGCACAACCGTCCGTGAACCTGCCGACGCCGGAGCTCTCGGCCGCGTATGAAGAGCTCCAGGCCAGCGAACGCCGGTTTCGCGCCTTGAGCGACTCTGCGCCGATGGGAATCTTTCTGACCGACGCGGACGGACGAATCCTTTATCACAATCAGTATTGCCGGCAGTTCACCGGGATTTCCACCAATGATGCCATCCCCGAGGGGTGGATTCGGACGATGCATCCAAACGACATTGCGGGGGTGTCGGCCGCGCTGGAGAACAGCGTGCGCGACCATGTCGAGTTCGACCGGGAATTCCGGCTGGTGGATTCCGACGGCAACGCGCGCTGGATCCACTCGCGGACGAATGTTCTGCGGTCGGAAGCCGGGGAGATCAAAGGGCGCATCGGGGTGATCGAGGACATTACCGAGAGGAAGCAATCGGAGATCGAGCTGGAGCGGGTGAACCAGGATTTGATGAAGGCATCGCGGGAAGCGGGGATGGCGGAACTCGCCAGCGGCGTGCTGCACAACGTCAAGAACGTCATCAACAGCGTTAACATCTCGGCCTCTGTCCTTGGGGAGCAATTGCGCCGGTCAAAAGCTTCGGAAATCACAAAAGTGGCCGCGTTGGTGCGCGAGCATGCGGGCGACCTCGCCCGGTTCATTACGGAAGATCCGAAAGGAAAACTTCTGCCCAGATATTTGGAATCGCTCGCGGCGCAGATTGTGATCGAGCGCGAATCGGTGCTGAAGGAATTGAAAGAGATCGAGGATAGTATTCAGCACATCAAGAATATTGTTACGGTGCAGCAGGAATCCGCCAAGCTGAGCGGCACGACGGAGAAGATGAAGCCCGTAGACTTGTTGGAGGATTCACTGCGAATCGTTTCCGCCAGCATGGCGCGTCACGGCATTGAGCTGGTTCGCGAATACGAGGCGAACCTGCCCGAGATCACGGTGGAGAAGCACAAGGTTCTTCAGGTCCTGGTGAACTTCATTCGAAATGCCAAGCAAGCCTGTCAGGGCTCGAACCGGACGGATCGGAATGTGGTTTTGCGGGCGGCGATGGAAGGGGAGTTTGTTTGTCTGTCCGTGACGGACAATGGCGTCGGGATTGCGCCGGAGAATTTCAGCCGTCTTTTCGGACACGGGTTCACGACGAAAAAAGAAGGGCACGGCTTCGGACTGCACAGCAGTGCCCAGGTTGTGCGGGAACTCGGAGGGGACATTCAGGCGCACAGCGAAGGAGTGGGCAAGGGCGCCACCTTCATGCTGAAGCTGCCGCTTCGCTGCCCCAGTGAAAACAGTCAACCCGCCAGCCGCGGTTTGGAACCCCGCCACTCCCGCCAGGTTACCACGCCTCTTTGACCGCCGACGCATTGAGGTCACCGCGGCCTCCCGGTCACCCACATGCCTGCGGCTCCTTGATCACGGCTTGCTGTAAGCAAGCACCATCCCCTCGTTCTCCATCCTGAACGTGCTGCCCTGGACAGTTCCGATGGTTGTGCCGGCCCCTTCCCATTTCATGGTGAGGTTTGTCCCCTGGCAAGTATACGTGGCCTTGACCTCACGGCTGGCGTCGCCGCCTGAGGGCACGGAGAAGTTCATCGTGCTGCTGCAAGTGCCATCGGAATTGATGACGAATGTGCCGGACTTGATCGTCCCCGTATGGCCTTCGTGCTCCATAATGTAGGGCACCTTGTTCCCGTTGATGCTCACCAACGCGTAAGTGCCAACCGGATTGATCTCAGCCGCCACCTTCGCATCCTGCTTGCAGCCGGCCCAGGCCATCATGAGCAGGGGCAACAAGCACAATTGAAGGGATTGCCGCATCGATCGCCGTGTTTCGCCGTTGAATTCCGACTGATTTGTTTTCATGCCGGCGATCATACGTCATGACGCAAAAACAGGTAATTGATAAAACTTCCGGTTGCATCGTGAGAACCATTATTGGGGACAAATCGCGCAACCGTTTCAACACCTCAAATGATCCGCGTCCGAGCCGCGTCATGGCCCCGATCCGCTGAGGCTTGTGTAAGCAACGCTACGGTACGCGCACGCCGTCAATCGGATGTTCCGAGGGCGTCAATAAATTTTACTTGTGCTTTCGGCCAATTTAGTAAAGGTTAGCCCAACTATGAAAAGGAAACTATCATTTGTTATGTTATTGGGCCTGGTAATGGGCGCGATTCTGTGTGGCTGCAACAAAGAAGCCGGCACTGACACCACTGTTCCGGCCAACACCAATGCCCCGGCGGCGCCGTCCACAAACGCACCGTAATTAGGGCTTCATCACAGAACTCACGCCGGGCCGTTGTTTTGCCCGGCTTCTTTTTGTCCTGGCGCGACTTGGATTTATTACAATCCAAGAGTAAGTTTTTTTATGAAATTGCCCCGACTGATTTTGGGTTTGGCCTTTTCAGCAATTCTCGACGGTTGCGGCCCGGATTCCAGCAGCAGCAACACGTCGCCAGCCCAATCGACCAATGCCAGCTCCAGCAGCGGCAGCGTCCTGACAGCTCCTGTCGATTACCTGGGGGCGATTGCCCAGGCAAAGCAATCCGCCGTTAAAACGGTGGGCCTGGCGTCCATCAACGAGGCGATTCGTCAATTCCAAACCGAGCATGGGCGCCTTCCCAAGGACCTGAACGAATTGGTGAAGGAGAAGATTTTGGTCCGAATTCCGGCAGCCCCCTACGGCTCGAAGTTCGTTTATGATCCGGCCTCAGGTGAGGCCAAGGTTATCAAGCAGTAAGCTGCCCGCCGCGTTGAGAGATCTTCGCCGCAGGAACGACCCTCTTCCCGCCGTTGCGCGACAAGGGATGAGGTGTCAAAAAATGCGAAGGATTTTTCAAAATTCGACCAAAAATGCGTGTTGACCCCGAACGCTCCGCCGGTAACATGCGCCCTCAAAGTTTACTCACTACATTGAAAGAACTATGGCTGTAAAAGTTGCAATTAACGGATTCGGCCGCATCGGTCGGTTGGTATTCCAGGCGCTGGTCGAACAAGGCATGGTCGGCAAGGACATCGAAGTCGTCGCTGTGGGCGATATCGTTCCTGCGGACAATCTCGCGTACTTGCTCAAGTACGACTCCATCCAGGGCCGGTTTAAAGGCCAGGTGACGTCGAAAAAATCCGCTGCGGACAAGCCGGAGGATGATGTTCTGGTTGTCAACGGCAAGGACATCAAGGTAGTCAGCGCGAAATCGCCGGCTGAACTGCCGTGGAAAGCCCTGGGGGTGGATTTGGTGATTGAATCGACGGGACTGTTCACCGAGGTGGAGAAGGCCAACGGCCATATCACAGCGGGCGCAAAGAAGGTGATCATCACCGCGCCGGCCAAAGGCGATTGCCTGACGGTTGTCATGGGAGTGAACGACGGCAAGTACGATCCGAAGAAGCACAACATTATTTCCAACGCGTCCTGCACGACCAACTGCCTGGCGCCGGTTGTCTACGTGTTGCTCAAGGAAGGCTTTGGCATCGACGAAGGTTTGATGACGACGGTGCACAGCTACACCGCAACCCAGAAGACCGTGGACGGCCCCAGCAAGAAGGACTGGAAAGGCGGTCGCACAGCGGCTCTGAACTTGATCCCGTCGACCACCGGTGCGGCCAAAGCAGTCGGCCTGGTCCTGCCCGAGGTGAAAGGCAAACTGACCGGCATGGCTTTCCGAGTGCCGACGCCCACAGTATCGGTTGTGGACCTCACCGTCAAAACGGTGAAAGAAACCAGCTACGCGGAAATCAGCGCCGCGATGAAAAAGGCCAGTGAGACCTACCTGAAAGGGATCCTCGGTTATACCGAAGACGAAGTGGTCAGCTCCGATTTCATCCACTGCGAACTCTCCTCGATTTTCGACCAGGGCTCGGGCATTGAATTGAACAAGAAATTCTTCAAGCTGGTGAGCTGGTACGACAATGAATGGGGTTACAGCTGCCGCGTGGGAGATTTGTTAAAATTCATGATCAAAAAGGGAATTTAGTTTCAGCTTGAAACGCCAAACGGCGGCCTGAAGAGGCCGCCGTTTTTTTTATTGTGTTCCGGTTAAAAATTTCGATTTTAGATGCGAACGAACCCTCACCCCCGCCCTCTCCCATCCGATGGGAGAGGGAGAAGTGATTGAGGCGTTCGTTGCAAGTTAACGCTTTGAAACAACCGAGAGCGCTGGACGTATCTCCCTCTCCCGTCGGACGGGAGAGGGTCCGGGGTGAGGGTTTTCTGTCTTCTCGAAATCCGACATGGGTTCCGTCCCACGCGACTTCAGCGGACACCCTGCTTCAGTTCCTTTTCGATCTTGTCGACTTTCGGACGAATCACCACCCGGCAGTACGGCTGGTTTTGGTTCTGGTTGTAATAATCCTGGTGGTATTTCTCGGCCGGATAGAATTTCTTGAGCGGGACGATTTGCGTCACGATCGGGGATTTGAATTTGCTGCGCGCTTCCGCCATGGACTTTTCCGCGGCCGCTTTCTGCGCCTCGTTTTCGCAAAGAATGACGGAGCGATATTGCGTTCCTTCGTCAGCGCCCTGGCGGTTTAGCGTCGTCGGATCATGCGCCTCCCAGAAAAAATCGAGCAACTTTTCATACGAAAGGACCTTGGGATCGAACTCAATCCGGGTCACTTCGGCATGGCCTGTTGAGCCGGTGCAAACCTGGGCGTACGTGGGATTCTCGGTGTGGCCGCCGGCGTAGCCGCTGGTGATGGACTTGACGCCTGGAATTCTTTGGAAGACCGCTTCCATGCACCAGAAGCAGCCTCCTCCGAGGAAGGCGAATTCAGTTTGGTTGGTGTTCATATTTTGGGCGCTGAGTTCCTCAACTGCGCCGAGGATCATCGCCACGAGCGCGAGGCAGCCCAGGCCTTTGGAAAACGGCGACAATTTCATGGTTCCTATAGGTGTGCCGGAACCTGCTACGCCAAGCCGCGCGTGTCAACTTACGGGCGCGGTTCAGTCCGCGTCACCAGCATCGGGCTGTTCTTTGGGAGCAATGAAATGTAATCGATCAGGATATGTTCCGCCTCTTGCAGGTCCACATCCACACCCGGCGGTTTGGGGTCATCGAGATCCTCCCCGGCTGGTGACCCGTCGGCAGCCACCCCGGAATGCTCGCCCGAGGTCCCGGACGCGCCCTTCAGGGCCAGGTAGTTGGTCCACGGCACAGGCGGCGGCAGACCAGGCGCATCGGTCTTCTTCAGCGAGATTTCATACGTCTTTTCGGCAGGTTCGGGCCGCGCCAACAGGTCCTGGTTGCGCAACTTCTCACGCGCTTGATCGTCGCGCTTTTCCTCGAGCCGCTGCTTCTCATTCAACGACACCGTTTGATCAGCCTCCAGCTTTCGATACCGGTCGATGTCCTCGCGGACATAGGCGAAATCACGATTTGTCGCGATGCGCTCGGTGGAACTGCGCAGCAGGTCGGACAAGTAAGGTTGCACCAGGTTGAGCTTGTCATACCGGGCGCTTTTGATCGTGTCCCATTCCAGCGGATTCGGGAGTGACGCCTCCCCCATTTCCTTCAAGTAATTGCGCACCGAAGGCAGAACGATATCCGGCAGCACGCCTTTTTTCTGGGTCGACGCCCCGCTGGCCCGGTAGAATTTGCTGATGGTGATCTTCAACGCGCCGAAATCGTTGGTGAACATCCGCAGCGGATCGAGATTCTGGACGGTGCCTTTGCCGAACGTGGAGGTATCGCCCACGATAATGGCGCGGCCATAATCCTGCAAAGCGCCTGCGACAATCTCCGAGGCGGAAGCGCTGTAGCGGCTGGTGAGCACGATCAGCGGGCCATCGTAAGCAGTGGAAGGATCCCGGTCATTTTGCACCACGCACCGGCCATCGTATCTCACGACCTGGACCACGGGGCCTTCCTTGATAAACAATCCAGTCAGTTTAATGGCTTCATCCAGGGAACCTCCGCCGTTATAGCGAAGATCCAGGATCACGCCGTTGACATTCTCGCGCTTGAATTTTTCCAGGACTTTGGTGACGTCTGCCGAGGTGTATTGGCCCGACGGGGGACGGTCCGCCAAGGCAAGCTGCAGTTTGGGAGCGCTCAGCTCCATCGGCGCATAAAAAGACGGCAAATCAATCACGCCCAGCCGCATCGTCCTGCCCTGCCCGGTGGGGATATCGATGATTTTGCCCTTTGCGGCCTTGTCTTCCAAAGGGATGTCATCCCGATAGAGCGTAACGATTTTTCTGCCGATGGAATCTCCGCCCGGATCAATCGTGAGCCGGACCTCAGTCGCCTTGGGTCCGCGGATCAATTGCACCACTTTGTTAAGGCTCATATCGACGATGTCGACCGGCGGCTGATTGCTTTGCGCGACACCGACGATGCGATCGCCCTGTTTGATTCTTTTGCTTTTGGCGGCGGGCCCGGACAGCAGCCTGGCAATACTGCAGTAACCGTCCTCGGACCGAAGTTCCGCGCCAATGCCGCACAGTTGCAGGTTCATCGGGATCTGGAACTCCTGGAACTGCGCCGGGTTAAAGTAATCCGAATGCGGATCGTACGAATTGGCCAGGGCGGTCAAATAAACGCCCATGACATCTTCGTTATCCCAATCGGTGTAGAACCGCAGGTTTCGATAATAGCGATGCGAGAGGGTATCGACGATTTGCTGGCGGATGCTTTTGGCCGGCGCGGCTTTTTTGGTTTCGGTCTTGGGCTTGGCAGGGTCCTCGAGGGCCATTTTCTCCTGCAAATAATCATTAAGCAGCCGTTGACGCCAGAGCTGCCGGGCCTCGGTCAAATCCTTCGGATACGGCGATTCCTTCCGGTTAATCGGGACGCGCTCGTCGGAATCAAACTTGAAATCCTCGTTCTGCAACAAATCGTCGACGTACTCCACCTGTTGCTGGAGCCGTTGGAAAAAGCGCGAGAAAATCACAAAAGCCGGCTGCACGTTGGCGACCCGCTGCGGCGTGAGGGTGAGGTGATCCAGGTTGGTCCGGTACTGCTCGAACTCCGCGATATCCGCCTGCAAGAAATGCAGGTGCGGGGGGTCCAGCGATTCCAGGTACCTGTCCAGAAACTTGCTCGAAATCGTGGAATCAAAAGGATGATGGGAGAAATGGATGCCCTCCAGGAGCCCGGCAGTGAGGAAAGCCACCCGCCCGTCAAAGGGGCCCGGTTTGATCGTGAACGCATTGGTTGTGACCGCCAGAGTGTTGCTGGACACAATGGCCAATGGCTCTCGCGCAGCCGAAACCCCGATGCCAACAAACAAGAAAAAACAGAGCGCCGGGAAGCGCCTGTTGAGATGCAACATCATATTTTTCAAAATCGCCTAGGAAATTATCACTTTAGACGCTTTGCAGCAAGAAACGCTCAAAAGTCGTGTCGGCCCGCGTTGTCACCCGCCACCCGCGATTGAGCCGCCCCCCTTGCCGGCAGGCCAGAAAAGTCCAAGCTTCCGCGCGGCCCTAAGATATACCTGGATCAGCCATGTGCGCCGGCGCGTCAGCTCCGCCCGCAAAGGCCGCGCCGATCGGCCGTCCACTTGCTCACACTCGACAAAACGATCGAATGCGCTGAGCAGGATCTCGGCATCCTGGATATCCCCCATCATGGATTGATAGCCGCGCATGGCGCGCCGGCGTTCCTCGGTGACGACAGGCAGCAGAGGCAATAACGCCTCGATCATATAGCGAAAGCGTTTGAAGGCGATGCGGGTGCGGTGGATGGAGCCGGTGTCGTTGGGGGTGACTCTTTTGCAGAGGCTGGCCACCCGGGCAAAGGCCTGGTCTATGGCGCGGAGGGCGGTTCGCAACGCCACGTCAGGAGGAATGCGCCGGCGCAGCCGCTTCATGTCCTTTTCAAAGCACGCAATGCTGCGCGCCAGCCGCTTTGTCCTGATGTCCTTCACAGCACGCCGAGTCTGCCGGGTCAGGCGCGACTCGCGCCGGGCCAGCCATTGACGGAATTTTCGGGTCAGCGGGAAGGATTTTTTTAACCGGCCCATGTAATCCAGTTGAACCTGGGTGTCACGAAGTTCATCGAAGGTATCCAGATGCTGTTTGAGGGCGCGCCGCGTTTTTTTGAGTCTCTTGCCGGGAATAAAGGCGCGGAGCAGCTCGATCGTGCCGAGCAGCCGGCGTGTTTCGGTTCTCGATTGATGCACCGCTTCTTCCGAAAAGCGTCGCTGGCAGGTCTTGAGCCGTTTCTTGTAACAATGGCATTGCGCGGGCAGCGTTTCCGCCAGGTGTTGCACCACGTCACACGGCGCCTGGCCTGACGCGCCATCCTCCGGCTGAGCTTTCCTCTTCCTGCTCATTTTCCGGCGGCGCCAAACGGCGAACGCGCCAGCTTCATTGCCGGATACCGGCTCCTCCCATTTGCCGGGAGCGCCGCTCCAGGCTCCTCAAGACCGGCCAGGGCAATGAATTCGGACTGGCTGCGACGCGGTTGGGCGTCCTTGGACAACTTGGGATTTCGGTAAATGCCGTCGGCCTGCAAAAAGCGGGCCTTGATATTGTCAGCGAGAGTGGTCGCGAGTATTTCGCCTATCAACCGTTCCCGGAGATTGCCGTCCTCCACGGGAAAAGCCACTTCAATGCGGCGGAAGAGATTCCGCGGCATCCAATCGGCGCTGCTCAGATACAGCTCGGGACGGCAGCCGTTTTCGAAATAGAAAATGCGGCTGTGCTCGAGGTAACGGTCGACAATGCTGCGCACGGTGATGTTTTCGCTCAATCCCTTGATGCCGGGCCGCAGGCAGCAGATGCCGCGCACGACCAGGTCGATTTTGACGCCGGCGCGGGAGGCATTGTAAAGCGCCCCGATGACCTGGCGTTCGACGAGCGAATTCATTTTGAGGATGATGCGCGCGGGAGAGCCTTCCTCCGCGTTGCGCGTTTCCCGATGGATGCGCTGCATGAGTTTCTCGTGCAAATCGAATGGCGCGACCATCAGCTTTTTGAGGGGGCGAAACTGGCAGATCCCGGTCAGCAGATTAAACAGGTTGGTCGCGTCCTCGCCAAAATCAGGCCGGCAGGTCAGGAACCCGATGTCGGTATAAAGCCGGGCGGTGGACGGATTATAATTCCCGGTGGAAAGATGCACATAACGGCGGATCAACCCTGCTTCGGCGCGGACTACCAGGGCGATTTTGGCGTGGATCTTATAACCCACCAGTCCATAAACCACATGGACCCCGGCTTCCTCGAGCTGGCGCGCCCATTCGATATTGCTGGCTTCGTCAAACCGTGCCCGGAGTTCCACGACGGCGGTGACTTGTTTGCCGTTGCCGACCGCGCGCATCAAGGCGCCAATAATTCGTGTGTCGCCACCGGTCCGGTAGAGCGTTTGCTTGATGGCAAGAACGTGCGGATCTTCGGCGGCCTGTTCGAGAAAGCCGACCACGCTGGAGAAACTTTCATACGGATGATGGAGCAGGATATCGCGCTGCCGGATGGTTTCGAAAACATCCTCTTGCCGCAGAGACGCCGAAATGGGCGCAACAAACCGGGAGTCCCGCAAGTCCGGGGAGTGGTCCCCTTCATATAAGATCATCAATCCGCCCGGGCTGAGCGGACCGTGCACCAGGTATAAATCATCAGCGCTCAGGCGAAACGTCCTGAGGAGCGCGTCGCGGATGGGCTCCGGCATGTGCTCATCGACTTCCAGCCGCACGGCGTCTCCCTTGCGCCGGTTGTGCAGTTCGGTTTCCACAGCCTTGAGCAAGTTGATGGTTTCTTCCTCGTCGATGTAGAGTTCGCTGTTGCGTGTCACCCGGAAATGCCAGTGGCCAAGCAGCGTCGTGCCCGGGAACAAATCAGCCAGGTAATAGCCGATCAATTCACCCAAATAAACATAGTCCTGGCGCCCGTCGGTCCGGGGCAACGGGACCAGGCGTGGCTGGTTTCGAGGTATCTGGACAACGGCCATGTGCTTGAGGGCTTCGCCGTTCTTCTGCAATTCCAGCCGGATGATCAGGTTCAGGGATTTGTTGAGCAATTGCGGGAACGGATGGGCGGGATCGATCGCCAGGGGCGTGAGCACCGGGCGGATCTCGGTCCGGTAATAGCTCTCCACCCATTTCAGATCGGTCGCGTCCAGTTCGGAAATCCCCAAAATGCGGAGGCCGTTTTTTGCCAGGGCCGGCATCAAACTCCGCTGCCAGTATCGATACTGGTCGGCCACCATCTTTCGGACGCGGCGGACAATGGCGCTGAAAAGGTCCACGGGAGTCAGGCCATCGTCGGAACGCTCGGCCGTGCCGGTTTCAATCTGCTGCTTGAGCCCGGCAACCCGCACTTCGAAGAACTCATCCAGGTTCGAGCTGGTGATGCAAAAGAACTTCAGCCGCTCCAACAAGGGATGGTTTGGGTCCATGGCCTCTTCCAGGACCCGCTGGTTGAATTCCAGCCAGCTCAACTCGCGGTTGATGAAATGCTGCGATTGGAACACGTCGGGTTTCACGCGAACAGACCCGCGTAGCTTGGGGCCTCCAGCCCTATGATCAAAGTTACGAATGTGTGACGAAGAATTCACGGTGAATACCAGCCTCAATAGTAGCCGAAACCCGGCCTCGGGGCGAATGCAATATCCGCTTTATTGCGGACTGGGCCTGAATTGCCTTGACCTGGACCGAAGCCGGTGGCTGAATCGATTTCGAAATCAGAAGGAGGATAACCGTTTGATAAGGGTCCGAAACGCCGCCATGGCACCACTGTGGCGGCGTTCCTATGTCACAGGAAAGGCGTCAACAGCCGGGCAATTCCATCGCGCAGCCGGACAGGAAAACTGCGCGCATCCACATCCTGCAATCGGATGCGACGGGCCTGGCTTCGTTTGGCGTCAAACAATGCTGCCAGCCTGGCCGCAAGCTGCGCGTCGTAGGATTCGACGTTAAATTCAAAATTCAAACGGAGGCTGCGTGGATCCCAGTTGGCGGATCCAACAAACGTCCAGCAATCATCCACGACAAGGAGCTTTGAGTGATCAAAAGGCGGCGGAGCCAGCCAAAGCCGGCAGCCGTTCTCAAGAACCTGCCACCACTGCGCCTCCGAAGCCCAGTGCACCACCCGCAGATTGTTCCGGGCCGGCAGCAGAATATCCACTTCCACCCCGCGAAGCGCGGCGACGTTCAAGGCGGAGATAATGCTGGGGTCGGGCAGAAAATAAGGCGTGAGAATCCGGATGGTTTCCCGGGCGGACGCGAGCGCCGCCAGAATCGTCCAGCGCAGCTTGTCCATATCTTCATCGGGCCCATCGGCAATGCCGCGTGAAATCACCGGGCCCTGCGATTCGAGAGGCGGAAACCATGTTTCGCCCCGAAGCGATTCGCCGGTTGTGAAGAGCCAGTCGTCCGTGAAGACCTCCTGCAACTGGGCCACCACGGGCCCCTCGATTCGGAATTGAAGGTCCTGGACCGGGGAGGATGGATTTTTTGACAGCCAATGGCCCACGCGAATATTCAT
>DASRKU010000392.1:0-8586 GCA_035648815.1 Verrucomicrobiia bacterium
GGATTAGCGGGGGGGGGCGGCGGGCGTGTTATCGATGCGGCCGGCAATTTGGACCAGGGTTTGTTGCAGGGCCAGGGATTGGTCGAGCCGGCTGGAGACGAGCCGCTGGTTGCATTGGAGCAGCAAGTCCATTGCCCTCACCAGCTCTGCCGTGCTGTACTGTTTCACCTGGGGCAATGCCTTGAAGAGGACGTAGGGATTTATGGCCAGCGGATTCAGGCGCCGGTCGGCGGGCAATTGGTCCTGCGGCACCCGCTCCAGTTGCGCTTTGAAACGCTGGTAATCCATCTCCGGTTTAACCCATCCTTCGCGCAACATTTCCTTCAGCATCAGCATGGCCCGGATCTTCGCAATCAATCCATACAGCAACCCGATCTCGCTCTTTTGGGAATCGAGCTTCACGCCCCACAGCTCCTCGTCCAGCCGCCGCAACAACCGCGGCAAGTCACGGTCCCCAAGCGCGTCGCCCAGCGCAAACGCACGGGCGGTCTTGTTGCGGGCACTCACGGCCCCGACATCCGCCATCTCAATGCTCTTCCGCTCTCCGACATACAGCGACAGTTTCTCAACTTCGCTGTCGAGCTGCCGCGCATTGGGACCGATGCGCGCAACCAACTCCGCCAGCGCTTCATCCGAAATTTCCTTGTGCCTCGCGCGAATCGCCTTGTGCGCCCAGCCCTCCGCCTGTTCCGCCCAGTCCCGGTCGTCCACCGACCAGGCGTCAAAACTTTCGACCGTGCCTATTTTCGACAAAGTCTTGTAGAACAGTTTGCGTTTGTCGACCTTTGCGGCGCTGATCAGCAGCCGCACTTTGTCCCAGGAAAAATTTTTGAGTTCTTCGGAAATTTCGGCCAGGGTTTCGGTGACGGCGCGCGCCGAAGCCGTGCGTTCGTCACCGAGGAAATTGCAGTTCTGCATCCAGACGACTTTGCCATCGCCAAAGAATGGCAGGGTTTGCAGGGCCTCGCGCAGCCGCGCCAGGGCTTTCAAAGCGTCGCCGCTGTTGGTCACCGCCGCGTCAATGATCTCCTGCTCGACGACGCCGGCCGATTTGGGATCCGTCCACTCCTGAAAAAGACGGCGGGCGCGTTGCTTGACACTGAATTCGTCTTCACCAAAGACGAGCCAAAGGGGTGTGGAGGACGGCCGGGCAGTGGAAGGCATGGTCTATTCGGTCTCGCCACCGGTTTCGTTGATCCGGTCCAGCACTTCGCTCATGTCTTCAACCTGTTCAAAAAGATTGCTCGTCACGTAAATCGGGCGCTTCTGCGCCGTCGCCAGCGCCAGGCAATCGCTGGGCCGCGCGTCGATCTCGACGATCTTGCGGGCCAATTCGTTTTGCTGCTGCAGGATCAGCCGGGCAAAGTAGGTGGAATTCTTGAGCTCTGTGATGACGATTCTTTCGACGGAGATGCTGAAGCCTTTGAAGATGCTCTGAATGAGGTCGTGGGTCAGCGGCCGTTCCTTGGGTGTGTCCCGCAAGAACATGCTGATGATGGCGCCCATTTGGGGTTCGACATTGATGACAAACACCTTCTCGTCATTTCCAACGAATAGCGCGCAACCGCTGTTTGCAGGCAAAATCCCCCGGATTTGGACCGGCACCACATCGTTCTTCATAAGGACAGTGTATTGCGCAAATCCGAAATTACAAGCCCGGGGGGAATACGCAATTAAACGTAGGGGCCATTAAACGTAGGAGCCACCACATCAGCGGAGAACCAGTCTCCTCTCACCCCGGGAAGTCCGGGCGTGCCAACGGTCGTTGCTTTCTGTCCCGGTGCTGGCTTCACCTCGTGACCGAAATACGAGAAGCAAAAACCCATTGCTCCATCCCGTGCCTCTTTGTTTGTTTCGTGTGCTTCGTGTGTTCCGTGGTTGGCTTTGACTTGCCTCCGTGATCATCTCGATCACGTCGAAGGCGGAGGCAGCTCTTTCGCCAGAAACTGGCTCTTGATGTAGGTCCTGAAATACGCGTCCTTGCGCGGCGCCGATAACAATCCCTGGAAACGGAATCCGGGCACGCCCTCAAAATATGTCATGGGCGCGTTGCGGAATTTGACGAAGAGTTTGCGCGAGGAAATCGTGTACCCGACGGACTCGAACGAGGCGGCGTCGACAGGCATCATTTGAACCGCGGGCTGCCCGGGCTCAGGGCGAAATGGTTCAACCATAATTCTCCTTCACCATGTTATTGCTATCTATAACATGCGATGCCCTTCCGTCGAGGTTTTTGTGAGCCGTCAGCCCGGCAACTGTCCCGGCTCGTAATTCAAGTAAGGCCCCAGCCAGCGTTCAATTTCCTCCACCGTCCCGCCTTTGCGCGACTGGTAATCCAAAACCTGATCACGCCCCAGTTTGCCGACCGCGAAGTACTTGGATTCCGGATGGGAAAAATACAGCCCGCTGACACTGCTGCCGGGCCACATCGCGCAGCTCTCGGTCAGGCGGATCCCGGTGTTTTTCTCCACGTCGAGCAACCGCCACAGCGTCCACTTCTCCGTATGATCCGGGCAGGCGGGGTAACCTGCCGCCGGCCGAATCCCAACATATTTTTCCTCGATCATCTCATCGGTCGTCAGGCTCTCGTTCCTGCCATAGCCCCATTCCTGGCGCGCTCGCTTGTGCAGGAATTCCGCAAACGCCTCCGCCAGCCGGTCCGCCAGCGCCGCCGCCATGATCGCGTTGTAATCATCATGGTCCGCCTTGAATTTTTTAACCAGTTCGTCCAGACCAAAACCGGTCGACACCGCGAACGCGCCAAGGTAATCGGGAACAATTTGAGATTTGAGATTTGAATCCCTTGGGGCGACGAAATCGGCCAGGGACCAGTTTGGCACACCGTCGGTTTTTTGATGTTGCTGGCGCAAAAAGTGGAACCGGTCCAGGACTTCAGTCCTCGATTCGTCCAGGTACAACTCCACGTCGTCTCCCACGCGATTGGCTGGGAAAAATCCATAGGCTCCCCTCGCCTGCAGAAGGTTTTGATCCAGGATGGTTTTCAGCAGGGCTTGTGCGTCGGCAAAGAGCTTGCGGGCTTCCTCCCCATGTTTTTCGTGCTGAAGAATGGAGGGATAGCGGCCCCGCAGTTCCCATGTGTGAAAGAACGGGGACCAGTCCACAAAGGGCACAAGCTCGCGCAGGTGGATGGAAATCGAGGGGTTTGCCGTCCCATGGGGTTCGGACGAGACAAAGCGCGCGCCGATGAACTCTGGCTTGGGCGGTTCCTTGAAAATGAGTTTCGGCGCATTGGCCCGGGCCTGGGCAACGCTGACCAGCGTCTGGCGCTGGCCGGCATGTTGGGACCGGAGCCGCTCATACTCCTCACTGATCTGCTTTGCAAACGCGGTTTTCAGACCCGGGTTGAGCAGGCTGCTGACGACCGGAACCGCCCGGCTGGCATCGAGCACGTAAATCACCGGTTGCCGGTAGTGAGGCGCGATTTTCACGGCGGTGTGGGCCTTGCTCGTGGTGGCGCCGCCAATCAGGAGCGGCAATTGCACCCCCTGCCGCTCCATCTCGCGCGCGACATGGGCCATCTCGTCCAGCGACGGAGTGATCAACCCGCTGAGGCCGATGATGTCCACGTTCTGTTCCTTCGCGACGCTCAGGATTTTTTCGCATGGGGTCATCACGCCCAGGTCGATGACCTCGTAGTTATTGCAGCCGAGAACGACGCCGACGATGTTTTTGCCGATGTCGTGCACGTCGCCCTTGACGGTGGCGAGCAGCACTTTACCCTGAGCTCGATGGTTGCCGCTGGCGGCTTTTTCGGCTTCCATGAACGGCTGGAGGTACGCCACGGCCTTCTTCATGACGCGGGCGGATTTGACCACCTGCGGCAGAAACATTTTGCCCGCGCCGAACAGGTCGCCGACAACGTTCATGCCCGACATTAATGGCCCCTCGATGACGGCCAGCGGCTTTCCATATTTTTGCCGGGCTTCCTCCGCGTCCTTTTCGATGAACTCGACGATGCCCTTTACCAGGGCATGCTCGAGCCGCTTTTCAACCGGCTCCTGGCGCCATTCGGCTTCAGAAGCCGGCGTGGCTGCCGGAGCGCCGGAGGATTTGAGGGTGCCGGCCGTTTGAATCAATCGTTCGGTCGCATCCGGCCTGCGGTTCAGCAGCACGTCCTCCACTTTTTCGAGCAGGTCTTTTGGAACTTCATCATAAACGGCCAACTGGCCGGCGTTGACGATGCCCATGTCGAGCCCGGCGCGGATGGCATGGAACAGAAACGCGCTGTGCATGGCTTCGCGCACGATTTGATTGCCCCGGAAGCTGAAGCTCACATTGCTGATGCCGCCGCTGACCTTGGCGCCGGGCAGGTTCTCCTTGATCCAGCGAGTCGAGCGAATGAAGTCCAGAGCGTAATTGGCGTGCTCGTCCATCCCGGTGCCGACGGTGAGAACGTTCGGGTCGAAAATGATATCGTGCGGCGGAAACCCAACTCGATCCACCAGCAATCGGTACGCGCGGGTGCACACCTCAACCCGCCGCTCGTACGAGTCGGCCTGGCCGCGCTCGTCAAAGGCCATCACCACGACGGCAGCGCCGTAGCGGCGGACAAGTCTTGCCTGGTGGAGAAATTTTTCCTCCCCTTCCTTGAGGCTGATCGAGTTGACGATGCCCTTGCCCTGAACACATTTCAGGCCCGCCTCAATGACCTCCCACTTGGAGGAATCAATCATCAAAGGGACCTTGGAAACAGCAGGCTCGGAGGCGACCAGATTCAAGAACCGGGTCATCGCGGACACCCCGTCGATCATTCCTTCATCCATGCAGATGTCGATGACCTGCGCCCCGTTCTCGACCTGCTGGCGGGCGATGGCGACGGCGGTCTCGAATTCTCCGGCCTTGATGAGCTGGGCGAACTTCGGTGAGCCGGCGACATTGGTGCGCTCGCCGATGTTTACGAAGTCAATGGAGGCATTGGAACTGGCGCGGACCTGGTTGCCGCGAATGGTCAATGCGTCCAGGCCGCTGAGGCGCATGGCCGGTTCGGCATTGGGAACCTTGCGCGGAGCCAGCCCGCGGACCGCTTCCGCGATTGCCTGGATATGAGCGGGGGTCGTCCCGCAACAGCCGCCGACGATATTGAGCCATCCGTGTTGCGCCCATTCCTGGAGCTGCGGGGCCAGGGTTTCGGGAGTCTCTGGAAATCCGGTCGGCAGGAGCGGGTTGGGCAGACCGGCGTTGGGATACGCGCTGACGTAAACCGGGGCGACCTGCGAGAGCTCTTCAATGAGCGGGCGAAGTTCTTTGGGGCCAAGGGCGCAGTTCATTCCCACGCTCAAAAGCGGCACATGGGAAATGGAATTCCAAAACGCCTCGACTGTTTGGCCGGTCACACCGCGGTTGCTGCCGGCCTGGATGTATGTCACCGAAGCCAGCAGGGGAATTTGGGGCTTGCTGCCGGATGCGGCGGGTTCGGCGCCCGCTGAGACCGGGCAGGGTTCAAGCCCGCGTTCTTCCAGGATATTGAGGATGGCGAAAAAAGCGGCCTTTGCGTTGAGGGTATCAAAAATCGTTTCCACCAGCAGGAGGTCCACTCCCCCGTCGAGCAGGCCGCGGACCTGTTCGCTGTATGCGGCGACAAGCTGGTCGAAGGAGGCGCCCCGGGCCGCCGGATTATTGATATCAGTGCTGATGGAGGACGTTTTGGTCGTGGGTCCGATGGCGCCGGCGACGAAGCAGGCCCTGCCGGCTTCAGCCCTCATGGCGGCATCGGCGGCGCGGCGCGCGCAGGTGGCGCCTGCCCGGGAGATTTCGTAAGCCAATGTTTCCATTCCGTAATCGGCAAGGGAGATGGCCTGCGAATTGAACGTGTTGGTCTCGATAATATCCGCGCCGGCGCGCAGGTATCGGCTGTGAAATTTTTCGATGAGACCGGGCCGGGTGAGGTTCAACACGTCGTTGTTACCCCTGAGCTCCTTGCCTTTCCAATCCTTGAACCGGTCGCCCCGGAAATCAGCTTCCGTGAGCCGCTCCTGCTGGATCAGGGTGCCCATCGCGCCGTCAAGGATGACAATCCGCTCCCGCAACAATCGCTGCAGGGTCTGCGCTATTTCCAAGGCCGAGTTCATCATCATGCTCAAACTGATCCGGGAGGAGATCCAGCAATCGGGAACCGCAACCCAGGCTCGGGCGCAAGATAAGTCAAAGTCCATGGAAGATGCAACTTAAAAATCAACATATCCTGATATGAAGATATGTTATTCTGATCAGGGCATTCGGCTGGGGGTTTTTGCGCAGGCGCTTGTGCACTGACTTTTTTTGCTCAGCTTTCACCCTCTTTTGGCAAAAGGGGTGTTCCCTCGGCTTTTGCACCATTCACCCGTTGACACCCCTCGACCCTTTGTTAGAGTCCCAGCGCGTTTCTGCGGAGTTTTGTCTTCCGACGAAATCACAACACGAATCCTTTTGAACCGGACATGATCTATGGCTAAAGCATTGAAATCTGCAAAATACGTCTACCTTTTTGGGAACAAGAAGGCCGACGGGAACGGCTCGATGAAACCATTGCTGGGCGGCAAAGGCGCGAACCTGGCGGAAATGAGCCGCATTGGCTTGCCCGTTCCTCCCGGCTTCACCATCACCACCGAAGTCTGCACCTACTATTACGCCAACAAACGCACGTACCCCAAAGTCCTGGAAGCCCAGACCAGGGAAGGCGTCGCTTTCATCGAGAAAATCATGGGCACAAAGTTCGGCGACAAGACCGCCATGCCCCTGCTCGTCTCGGTGCGTTCCGGGGCTCGGGATTCCATGCCCGGCATGATGGACACCATCCTCAACCTGGGACTCAATGATCAAACCGTCCTGGCCCTGGTCGCCGCCACCAAAAACGAGCGCTTCGCCTGGGATTGCTACCGGCGCTTCATCCAGATGTACGGCGACGTCGTCATGGGCGTGCAGAAGCGCGCCGGCGAAGACCACGAGCCGTTTGAAGTCGTCATCCACGAAGTCAAACACGATCGCCATCACGAGGAAATCGAAGACACCAAGATGACGGTGGACGATCTGAAAGAACTGGTGAACCGGTTTAAGGCCCTGATCAAGGAGCGCACTGGCAAGGAGTTTCCGCAGGACCCATGGAAACAACTCTGGGGAGCCACGGGCGCCGTCTTCGGCTCATGGATGAACGACCGCGCCATCGTGTATCGCCGCAAATACGGCATTCCCTCCGAGTGGGGCACGGCTGTCAACATCCAGGCGATGGTGTACGGCAATACGGGCGACAATTCCGGCTCCGGAGTCGCCTTCACGCGCGATCCCGCCACGGGCGAAAAAGTTTTTTACGGAGAGTTCCTGATCAACGCGCAGGGCGAGGATGTCGTCGCGGGCGTGCGGACTCCCGAACCGGTGGCGCAGTTGAAGAACCAGCTGCCGGCCGCGTTCGCGGAACTGGAAATCGTTCGCAAGACGCTCGAAGCGCATTTCAAAGACGTGCAGGATTTCGAGTTCACGATTCAGGATGGAAAGCTGTTCATGCTCCAGACGCGCAATGGAAAGCGCACAGGTCTGGCCGCGGTTCGCTTTGCCATCGAGATGGAGAAGGAGAAACTGATTGACTGGAAGACGGCGATTCGGCGGGTGCCGGCCGATCAGCTCGACCAGGTGCTGGCGCCGATTTTTGACCGGCAGGCGGTCAAGGCGGCCAAGTGCATTGCGCGCGGGCTGCCGGCGGGTCCGGGAGCGGCGTCGGGCAAGATGTATATGAACGCGGACCGCGCGGCGGCGGCGGCGGCAAAAGGGGAGAAGGTTCTGCTCGTGCGCAATGAAACCTCGCCGGAAGACTTGCGGGGCATGATTGCAGCCGAAGGAATCCTGACAGCCAAAGGCGGCGTCAGTTCCCATGCGGCCCTGGTTGCCCGCCAGATGGGCAAAGTCTGCGTGTGCGGCGCAAGCGCGCTGCAAATTGATTATAACACCAAGACAATGTCGGTGGACGGTTCGACCTTCAAAGAAGGCGATTTCCTGTCGATCAGCGGCACCGCCGGCGAAGTCTACCCCGGACAACTCAAGACCGCGGCTTCGGAAATCGTGCAGGTGCTTGTTGAAAAGTCCCTGGACGCCAAGCAAAGCGCGACCTTCCAGATGTTCCAGAAGCTCATGGACTGGTGCTCGAAAGCCAGCCGGCTCCAGGTCCGGACCAATGCGGATACGCCCGAGCAGACGGCCAATGCCATCGCGTTTGGCGCGACCGGCATCGGCCTTTGCCGGACCGAACATATGTTCTTCGAGGGCAATCGCATTGACGCCATGCGGGAAATGATCCTGGCGGACAACGTGGCGGATCGGAAAGTGGCCCTGGCGAAAATCCTTCCTTACCAGAAGCAGGATTTTGTCGGAATTTTCAAAGAGCTGAAAGGCCTGCCGGCGACGATTCGCTTCCTGGATCCGCCGCTCCATGAGTTTCTCCCGCACGAGGACGCCGCACAGAATGACCTGGCGAAAAAAATGGGTGTGCCGGTGGAAAAAATCAAGCAGCGCGTCCGCGAACTGCACGAGTTCAATCCCATGCTCGGTTTCCGCGGCTGCCGTCTGGGAATCGTCCATTCGGAAATTTCCGAGATGCAA
>DASRKU010000393.1:0-5784 GCA_035648815.1 Verrucomicrobiia bacterium
GTCCTCTCCGCATCGCCGGGCAGCGGCTGTGAGCAATTCCAGATGCAGGCGCCGCAGTGCACGCATTTTTCCCGGTCAAAGGACGGCACGCCGCCAGTTGGGCCGGGGGCGATGGCCTGGCCGCTGCACAGCTCGATGCAAATTTTGGTGCCGCATTTTTCGCACAGTTCGGGGTAAAGAAACACGACATGATCGGCGTATCCTGGCGGAGCCTGGACTTTGCCGCCCATCAGCAGGGCGTCCTGATGCGAAACCAGCAGCGCGCCGTCGTATGGAATTGCGGGCCACCCGCAGCGCTGCATCAGGACGCTATGCAGAGGCGTCCCTTTGATCGCGCATTCCTTTCTGATTTGTTCCAGTTCACCGGCCGAAAGTTTTCCGCGATAATACTCTTCCAGGCTGGGAATGCGTTTCCAATGCGGCCCCGTGCCGCCGTTCAGCGCCAGGCGTCCTTTCGTCATTCCCGCCAAAGCCATGCCGATCATTCCGCGCACGACGCCTTTGTGAAAGCCGTCCCGGGATTTTTCTGCAATCCGGGCTTCCGCCTCCACCCAGCTTTGGCGGCGGCGCTTGACGTAAGTTTCTTCCAGATTTTTTTGGGTGAACGGCTTTTTTGCCCGGAGCAGCTCCAGGACCGCTTCGGCCAACTGGCTGCCCGTCGCCCATGCCTCATCCACCCCCGAACCAGTGAGGACGTTCGTGCTGCCGCTGCCTTCGCCGATGCGCGCGTAGCCGTCGCCAACCAAATGCGGCTCGCCCTGCTGCCCGGATTCGCCCAGCGTTTTTGCTCCCCATGATCGCAACTTTGCGCCCTTGAGATTTTCCCAGAGATACGGGTGCAGCATCCAATATTGGAGGTAAGAGTAGGCGGTGCGAACCGGGTTATCGAACCACGATGGCACGAAGATGCCGAAGGACGCCACCCGGTCCGGATGCACATAGAAAAATCCAAAAATCTCCGGCTCCGGATATCCGAACGTGTGTAGTACAGTCCCGGCATGGAGCTTGGTGTCACTCGGAAGGTCCGCAACAAATTTCATCCCCACTGCCCAATCGCGAGCGTGATGGCCTTCAGGAAATCCGAAATGCGCATCCAATTGTCGCCCGATCGGACCGACTGGACCATCGCCAATCACCGTGAGCAACGCATGAATATCCATCCCGGGCGTGAAGCCATCGCCCGGTTTGCCGGCTTTATCAACTCCCTGGTCGAGCAATCGGACGCCCAAGACCCGGTTCTGATCGATGAGCGCTTCCGAGACCGGTGTGCCGGGCCAGATTTGGACGGTCCCGGTGCTTTGGACCTGCGCTGCCGCCCATTGCATGAATTGTCCCATGGAAAAAACCATGCCTCCGCCCTTGTGGAGAAAAGGCGGAATCCAGGGCAGCTCCAGGGCGTCATTTTTGAACCGGAACAATTTGCCAAACATCCGAATCAAGCGGTCTGCCATCCGCAATGGCAGCGACCGGCGGCTGGCTCCGACAGGATCGAGCAGGTAAATCACTTTCTCGCTCGTCACGGGCGTCGCCATCGGAATCTGCGCCGCCTCCAGGCCCGGAAAAGTTTCCCGCAACGCCTTCGCCCGCGAGACAACCCCGGACACGCCAAAGCCCGGATCATCGGAACGTTCGTAACACAGGACCTGTGGCGGCATGCCCGCAGCCGTCGCGCTCTCAACCCGCGGCGTCCCGTCGGGATTCAGCAGCCGGGTCGACAGCGTCGTCAAAAAACCCGCCGTCGCCGGCCCGAAGCCCACGCAGGCAATGTCCACGTCCATGCGCGGGCGATCGATCGTCGGCTGGTTGGATTCGTTTGGAGTCATTCGGTCCTGGTGTGGTGTAATAGAGACAGCCTTACAAAGGGGCCGACCCTCACCCGTCCTTCCGCCTTCGCCAAGGCTACGGCGGACAGGTCGGACACCCTCTCCCATCGGATGGGAGAGGGAAGGGGTGAGGGTTTCCGGCTCATTCGCGACCTCATGAATTGATCGGTTAACTGTTGCAGCACGCTAGGCAGGATAGTCCAGCGCTTCACGGGTCATGACTTTCGTCAGCGCTTCGGCTGCGCGGTCTTTGGCAAGGCGCGATCCCGTGAGGCATCGATCCAGTCTCATCCGCAGCCTGGCAAAGCCTTCGAGGCCGTCCAGTTTTACGCAGGGCCCGGCTTTGAAGGGGTGTTTCTCATTCGCTTCCGTCACGTCCGAACAGCAGCGGGCCGAACCATCGATTCCGGGGATGATGCCCTCGAGGCTCTCCAGTTCTTCGGCGCAGAAGCAGGCGCCGCAGCTTGCTTCGTCCCAGACAGGATGGCGGTTGTAACCAAAAACCAGTTCGGCACAAATGCGTCCGGCTTCGCCCGAGGCGCGCGCGGACTGCACATGGCAAAGGTCGGTCAGGAACGCCGCGGTTCCGCTCATAGTTCCCGCCCCGGCGCGTTCCAGTTCGAGGACATCGAGAATGAATTGCCGCGCAGCCAGCAACCAGCACAGAGCATCGGCCAGCGGGAAGGTCACTCCCTGCCTGGTTTTATGATAAAGCTTCGAGCCGTCGGCATCGGCCGAACTTTGAATATGTTTCAGCGTCCACAGCCACAGTTTCATCGCCGTGCCCAGCGCGCACGCGCCAGTGGCCGGACGGTCCGAGGAGATGCGCTTCATCTCCGTCGCCCATCGTTCAAACTGGGCCAGGAACAGTTCGTTTGTCATCGTGATCGAAAGCTGAAGGCGCTGCACGGCTTCGGGCCCTTCATACGTCGCTTCGAGCTGCGCATCCATCCATTTCTGTCCCAGAAATCCCGGGCAATCCTCTGTCACGCCGTAACCGCCCATCAGGCTGACGGCTTCGCGCATCATGTTCGCCCCGTGGCCCGTATTCCAGAGTTTGCAGGCGGGACACAATACATTGGCCACCGAATCCTGGAGAACAAATTCCACCAGGGGATTTGCGATGGGCGGTGGGGACTTTGGATAGAGCGGCATTTTGCGGAGAGTCTGCAGCGCTTCGCCATGCAATTGGCCCAGCGCCTTGAAAGCGGCGCGGCCGGTGAGCTCTTTCTCAGCCAGGAATTGATCCTTGGCGCGCTCGAGCGGCTCCAATTGATCGAAGAGCCGCGCGGCTGCAAATCCCAGGGAAGCGCTGGCTTCGCCCGTCGCCCAGATATCCACCAGTCGGTGCAGCGTGTCTTCCTTTTGTTGCAAACCCAGTTCGTAGCGCGGCGTGCCGGGGCCGCCTTCGCCGCCTCGGAACCGGCGGCGCTGATAAAGAATGACCGGCTCGATCGCAGACAGCAGTTTCGCGGCGGTCATCAGGCCCACCGTCACCCGCGTCCGGCGGAACACTGCCTCGATGATTTCGCTGTGCGAATAGTTGGGGACAATGACGCCGTCGTGGACGGTGTATCCGCCGATGATCCGGTTAGCGGGCACCTTGAGATTGAACACCGGGTCAGTGGTCGAGGAAAGCTGGTGCACGAGTTTCTTCGCCGGAGTTCCACGGTCCCACACGCCGGGATCGGTATCCTCCAGGATGACCAGGCAACTGCCTTTGATTCGCGGGTCGTCGGAGTTCACGGCAGCTGTGACGACATTGGCGAATCCCATGTTGGTGATGAACCGCCCGCGCTTTTCCACGTGCAGCAAGGGTTCCTGGTCCGGTTTCCATTCCGCGACGCGAACTTTTCCGGCCAGCATGCCCGTCTCGACGCCGACGAACGGCAGCGGTTCGGTGAGCGCGAAAGCGGCGCGGATCTGTTTGCGATCCTCGCCGGCTTTGACGGGAGCGGCGCCCGACATGTACTTGGCGCGCTGGGCCGGCGTGCCGCGTTCGTGGATGGGAGCCAAGCCGAGATTTCCCGCCAGGCTGCACGTCGCCGCGCCGGCATCCACCCACGACAACTCGAAGGCGATCAATGCGAGCGCCATATTTTTGGGTCCCTCGATATACCCGCCGTGTTCTATTTCCAGAAAGGCGGCCGTGATGCCGCTTTCATCGAAAGCCGGAAGCAGCGACGCCTTTTCGGGGGTCCACTCGTGGGAATTGCGCGCGCCTTGCGCCACGAGCCGCGCCACGGGCCCGCGCGCCACGCTTCGCGCCGCTTGCGCCAGCATCTGCAATTCATAGCGGTCGGCAAAGCGCCACAGCACCTGGCGAACATCATCTCCAGGCAATGTCTCAAGCTGCGGACCTGCGATTTTTTCGATTAACGCTTCCATACAGAATCCTTTTTGGTTCCAACCGCATGCACGTCGCGGCCGGCCGAATCCGGGCTCGAACCCGACCGTTCGGGCTGAGCTTAGAACCGAATGGAAATCAAACGCTAGCCATCCGCTGCCATTTCTAAGGACAATATTGGAGGAGGAGTGGGGACGGCTCGTCCCCATTACCTTTAAAAACTGAACATCCAACAACCAACAACCAACGCCCAGGGCGCACTGTGTGCGTCCGGCTGCGTGCAGCGCAGCCCTACCGGGACAGGATGGGGCAGCCTCTGCGTGTTAGACAAACGCGCCAGCACATGGAGTGCGTGCGCTTCAGCGCCGTTCTGGATTTCCAGCCCCTCGCCTCATCTGAGCCTTTGAGACAGTCCAATCCAGAGCGCCGGTAAACCGGGCGCACTCCATGCGCTTCGCGTTCTCGTTTGCTGCGGTGTGAATTCCCGCTCCAGCACACTGTTTTTGACTGGAGTTTATTTGAAATCTCAAATTTGAAATCTCAAATTCCCTTGTGGGGACGAGCCGTCCCCACTCCGACGGGTTTTGCATAACTTGGGCGTTGGATGTTGGATGTTGGTTTGTTGGAGGTTTACTCCGTTGGTCGACTCTCGACCTTCGACCTTCGACCGCTTGCAGTCCTTGTGCCCTCGCTCTACTGTTTCCCGGTGATTGCCCTAATCGATTACGGGTCGGGGAACCTGCGCAGCGTGCACAAGGCGCTGCTCAAGGTGGGCGCCACCGTGCGCGTGGCGCAGTCGCCGGAGGAGTTGGCCGGGGCGGATGCGGTCGTGCTGCCCGGGGTGGGGGCGTTTGACGATTGCATTCAGGCCATGGAGCGCCAGCACTTGTTGGAAGCGTGCAAACAATTCATCCGCGGCGGGAAACCGTTTTTAGGCATCTGCGTGGGTTACCAGGCCCTTTTCGATAAGAGCGAAGAGTTCAACAGTTGCGCCGCCGGATTGGGCATCTTCGAGGGAAACGTCGTTCGGTTTTCCGACGTCAGTCTGAAAATCCCGCAGATCGGCTGGAACCAGATAGAGATCGCCGGCCGCGGATGCCCGCTTTACAAGGGCATACCGGACCAAAGTTACGTATATTTCGTCCACAGCTTTTTTCCGAAGCCGCGCGACCGCTCGTTGATTGCGACGCAAACGACTTACGGAGAAACATTCGCTTCATCCGTTTGGCGGGACAACGTGTTCGCAACCCAATTTCATCCCGAGAAAAGCCAGGACATTGGACTGCGACTGCTGAAGAACTTTGTGGAGCTCGCTGAAAATAGTCAGTGAGTCAATCAGAGAGTCAGTGAGTCAATGAGTCAATGAGTCAGTGAATTACTGAATCAGTCAGCCTCATCTCCCTTTCGTGTAGTTCGTGTGTTTCGTGGTCCCTCAATTCGTGGTCTGTGTCAGCAAAACAGATCTTACTTGAAACCGGCGGCAAAATCCTGTTGTTCTGGATCCATGCTTAAGCCAACTCAAGCCTTGGTTCTGTTTCTGTCCGTGTTGGTATCCATTGCCAACGTTCAGGCGGCTGACGTGCCGGATTATTCAGCGCACATCCGCACGCCGGC
>DASRKU010000394.1:0-4218 GCA_035648815.1 Verrucomicrobiia bacterium
TCAGCGAAAACGGTGAACGATTATTTGGAGGCAGTGCGTTGCTTCTTCAACTGGCTTCAAAAGAACGGGCGGGTCATTGGGAATCCGCTCTCGGCGGTAGATAAAGTCAAAGTTGTGGAGGATGAAACGCGGCGCCGGCGGGCGTTCAGTGATGAGGAAATGAGGCGGCTCCTGGCAGTGGTTCCCGAGGATCCGCGAGCGCTCTACCTTTTGGCGGGTCATACGGGGCTGCGCCGTTCGGAGTTGGCGACTCTGGAATGGCGTGATGTGCTGCTGGAAGCCGTTGTGCCTTTTCTCCGGGTTCGTGCCTCGACAACCAAGAATGGCAAGTCTGCGGATATGCGGCTGCATCCTGAGGTGGTTGGGCTTCTGAGAGCGATCAGAGGCGAGAGCAAGCCGGACGAAATCGTCTTTAAGCGCTTCCCGAGGATTGAACGATTTAAACGTGATCTGAAGAAGGCTAATATCGCTTATCAGGATTCATCTGGGCTGTTTGCCGATTTCCATTCGTTGCGGAAGACGTTCTGCACAAACCTGGCCAAGGCAGGAGTCCCGAGCCGGATCGCAATGTCTCTGATGCGGCACAGCGATCGGCGGCTGACCGATAAAATTTACACTGACGAAAATCTCCTGGGCACCTGGTCGGCGGTCGATGCGCTGCCCTGCTACCTGGAAACAGCCTCACAAGAAGCCTCACAAAAGTTAGTCGCGGCAGGTCAAACCGTGTCATTGCCTGTCACGAGTGGCGGCGGGGTGGATACGGAGAAAACCACTGTAAACACTGGCGAAAGTCACATTCTGGCATTGAATGTCACGAGCGGTCACAGTGCGGAGAGTGGCGGGAGTGGCGGGGCTCGAACCCGTAACCTCTGCCGTGACAGGGCAGCGCTCTAACCAATTGAGCTACACCCCCGCAATTGGGGCATGTGAACGTAAGAAACCACGCCGAGCGCGTCAAGACGAAGCCCACAAAAAAATCCGGGCAGCAGACGCCAAGGAGGTGGGGGTGGGGAACCCCGCTGAAGAAACGTACTGCTACCCGAACGATCAAAGTGTAAAGTTCTTCAGCTTTTTGTCAACTGGTTATGACCCTAATTCCGTGCGATTTTCCATCCCCCGCCGAGCGCATACTACGAGTGACAATGCGTTCTGACGTTGCCAATGCAACGGCTGCAATTTAGCATCTGGTTGTCCCGCGTCAGCCCGACGCCGGCATTGTCATGGCCGAATATAAAGTCAAATTTGAGGTTTTCGAAGGCCCTCTGGACCTGCTCTTGTACTTGATCAAGCGGGAGGAAGTGGACATTTACGAAGTCAACCTCACCGCCCTGGCCACCCAGTTCATCGAATACATTGAGACCATGCGCCTGCTTGACCTGGAAGTCGCGGGTGAATTCCTGGTGATGGCCGCCACGCTCATGTACATCAAAAGCCGCGAGCTGCTTCCGGTCGATCAGCAGGTCGAAACCGAAGGCGAGGACGAGGGGGAGGATCCGCGATGGGAACTGATCCGGCAGTTGGTGGAGTACAAGAAATTCAAGGATGCAGCCATCCAGTTGCAGTCGCGCGAAGCGGAACAGGAGAATGTATTTCCGCGCAGGCCGGGAAAACCGGACCTGGCGCCCGAAGCGCCATTCCCCAAGACAGAGGTGTCGCTGTTCGACCTGGTCAACGCCGTCAGTTCGGTGTTGAAGCGCCTTTCCCAGCGCGAGGATGCGCGCGAAATCTACCAGGACAAATGGACCGTCAGCGAAAAAATCGAACACCTGATGCGCCTGGCCGGCGAGCGGTCGCCGCTGAAGTTCTCCGATCTTTTTGAAGGAGCGGTCACCCGCTCCGAAGTCGTGTGCACATTTCTGGCCTTGCTGGAGTTAATCCGCCTGAGGCAGCTTGTCGCCGTGCAACAAGAGGCATTTGCGGACATTCAAATCATCCCCGGGCCTGGCATGGCGTCGGCAACTGCCCCGTCCGCCCCGGCGCCGGGCGCCGAAGCCGCATCGGCGGTGCCCGCCGGTTCCGCCCCGGACCCGCAAGGGCTCACAGGACCGGCGTGAAATTACATTCATGGAATTAAAATTCATTCTCGAATCGCTGCTTTTTTCGGCACAGAAACCTCTGAGCGTGCCTGAACTCAGAGAGGTGTTGTCCACCGCCGCCGAACAGGACGGCGCAGAGGCCCCGGTCAAGGCGCTCAAGAAGGTGAAGGAGACCGACATCACCGCCGCGCTCGAGCAACTGGCGAGAGACCACGAGGAGGCCAAGCGCAGTTACCGCCTCGCCTGCGTGGCAGGGTCCTGGCAATTTGTCACACAGCCTGAATTTGGCCCATGGCTCCGCGCGCTGGTGGGCGTTAAGGCCAGGCCGCCCCGGCTCTCGCAACCCGCCCTCGAGACCATTGCCATCATCGCTTATCGCCAGCCCATTACTCGCGCCGGCATTGAACAGATCCGGGGCGTGTCCGTGGATGGCGTGATGCAAACGCTCCTGGAGCGCGGCCTTGTCGAGCAGGTTGGGCGCGCTGATGTCGTCGGGCACCCGATGAATTATGGAACGACTCCTTTGTTCCTGGAGTATTTCGGATTGCCCAGCCTGGAAGGCCTTCCCGCGGCCGATGAGCTCAGGAAGATTGTTGTGGAAAGGCCTCCCGCTCCGGTGACCGTGGATCCTGGTCTCGCCACGCAGCCGCCGGAACAACTCACGATCAAAGAAGCGGGATCCGAGAACCCACCAGGACAAGAGCATGAACATTCCGGAACATCGCAAGGCCATTGACAAGCTGGACGGCCAGATCGTCAAGCTTCTCAACGAGCGCACCAAACACGTCCTTGGGATTGGTGAAATCAAACTGAAGGCCGGCGAGGAAATCTACGCGCCGCACCGGGAGCGGGCCGTTCTTCAGCGCGTTTGCCGCAAGAATGACGGGCCGATGAGCGACAGTTCCCTGCGCGCCATTTACCGGGAAATCATGTCGAGCGCGCTGGCCCTGGAAAAGTTGCTCACGATCGCCTATCTCGGACCGGAAGCCACCTTCACCCACCAGGCCGCCATCCGGCGGTTCGGATCCAGCTTGCGCTATTCGCCCCAGCGAACCATTGCCGACGTCTTCGCCGAAGTCAGCAAGAACAGGGCTGACCATGGCGTGGTCCCGGTCGAAAATTCCACCGAAGGCGTGGTCACCCACACACTGGACATGCTTGTCGACAGCGAGCTGAAGATCGTCGCGCAGATCATCCTGCCGGTGCAGCAGTGCCTCCTCTGCAATGCGCGCCGGTCCGATATAAAAAAGCTTTACGCCCATCCGCAATCACTGGCCCAGTGCCGCGCCTGGATCCAAAATAATTTGCCCAGGGTCGAAATCATCGAAACCTCCTCCAACGCGCGCTCCGCTGAACTCGCCGCCAGGGAAAACAACAGCGCCGCCATCGCCGGTATTCTGGCCGCCGAAAAATATGGCTTGCACGTGATGGAACACGACATCCAGGACAATGCCGCCAACGCCACCCGGTTCCTCGTGCTCGGAAGGCAATGCAGCCCCCCGACGGGCAACGATCGAACCAGCCTGATGGTCAGCATCATGGACAGGGTGGGCGCCCTGCATCACGCCCTCGCGGCCTTTCGCCGGAACCGCATCAATCTCACGAAAATCGAGTCCCGCCCCAGCAAGCGCAAAGCGTGGGAATATTTCTTCTTCATTGATTGCGATGGTCACATGGCGGACCGGAAAGTCGCCAGGGCCATCGAGATGCTGGAGCCGGAGTGCAGCTTCGTCAAAGTGCTTGGCTCCTATCCGAAAACCGATTAGAGCCGCACGCGCTATCCCTTGCCGAGCGGGGACGGCTCGTCCCCATGCGATTGGGTGCTGCCGGGATTCTTCTCCATTTTTGTCACCGGTCGCAGACGCCAGAAGCCTGCGAGGACGCTGCCGATGACCGAGTGAAACGTGGCGGAAATCGCGCAGGGCAGCGGTGCCAGTGGCAATGCGGGGAAGTGCGCTTTCGCCAATGCCGCTCCAAGGCCCGAGTTTTGCATCCCCACTTCCACCGAGATTGTCCGGCTTGTGACCGTGTCGCAGCGGCAAAGCCGGCTAAACAAATATCCCAGGAGGAACCCCGCGGCGTGCAGGAGAAAAACAGCAAGCATCAGTTTGCCGCCCGAGCGTTTGAAATCCTGGGCACTGGCACCGATGATACTGGCGCAGATGAGCGTGATCGTCAGCAC
>DASRKU010000395.1:0-3479 GCA_035648815.1 Verrucomicrobiia bacterium
GCGAATCCCCCGCTCGGCGGGTTTGAATTTTGATTCGGCCCATGGTTCCGGGGTGTACTTTAATGACATCGCCAATCGCGTGCGCTGCATTGACGATGAGATTGAGAATGACCTGGTTGAATTCACCGATCAAGCAGGGCACCGGCGGCAAAGAGGGATCGAGATCGAATTGCATTTCCGCGATATATTTCCATTCGTTTCGGGCGACAGTCGCGGCGGTTTCCACAGCCTTGTTCAAATCCGCCGGGGTCTTTTCCTTGCCTCCTGGATGCGAAAATTCCTTCATTGCGCGCACGATTTTTGTGACCCGATCGATGCCTTCGAGAGTTTCCTTGATGGCTGCGGGGATTTGTTCGAACAGGTAGCCAAGGTCGCTGGCAGTGCGGAGTTCCTTGAGTTCTGCGATCTGTTCGGGAGCCAGGGCCTTGTTCTCGCACGATTCCAGCAACCGCTCGTAAGCGCGGATGACCTTCGCCAGGCTTTCGAAGGAATCCTTGAGAAACCGCGTGTTATCGCCGACGTATTGGGTCGGGGTGTTGATTTCGTGAGCTATTCCGGCTGCCAGTTGGCCGATGGATTCGAGCTTCTGGGCCTGGCGCAACTGAACCTCCATAAGCCGCCGCTCTTTATTGGTGTTTGTCTGCTCAGTGATGTCGCGGGTGACGGCAAGGACATAGAGAACACCCCCCGACGTGGAATGTTCCGGGACCAGCCGCGATTCGAAATGGCGCGCGCCCGACGCCGTTTCGGCCTGAAACTCGAACGTTACGGTGCCTCCCGTCTCGAACACGCGCTGTGCCGCCTCATTCCACTGCACCAGGGCTGGCAGGCCAAGACCGGTATTTGTCTTGTCCAGAAAAGTAGAGGCGGGAATTCCGAGCGTTTGCTCCACAACCCTGTTCGCATAGACAAATCGCAGGTCGCGGTCGATTCGGAGAATTCCGTCCGGCGCGTTTTCCGTGAGGGCGTGGAAGGATTCTCGCTGGGCTCGAAGCTCCTCCTCGACCTTCTTCATTTCAGTGACATCTTTGGAGGTGCCGAAAGTGCCGATGATGATGCCATCTTTGTCGCGCCACGGCATTTTGTTGGTGATGCACCACGTGAGGCGTCCATCGGAATGCGTTTCTTTTTCCAGTTTGCCGATGATGGGTTTGCCTGTGCGCATGATTTCCTGCTCGTCCTGGAAAGCGGGACCGGCGTGTTCCTCGGAGAAGAAATCGAAATCGGTTTTTCCATAGAGCATGGCCACGTTTTGAACGCGGAAAAATCTTTCAAATGACGAACTGCAGCGCACGAAGCGGGATTGGTTGTCCTTGAAGTAAATGCTGTCGGGGCTGTGGGAGAGAAGGTTTTGGAGCAGTTCCCGCTCATATGCCAGGGCCTCTTGCGCCTGTTTGCGAAGCGTCATGTCCCGGAATATCCAAATCCTCCCATAATACTGCCCTTCCCGGCCCAGGACGGGCGCCGAATAGCGATCCAGGACAGTTCCGTCCTTCAGGTGAACCTCGTCCACGCTGATCTCTTTGGGATGCGAATACAGGTAAACAATCTTGTTCAGGAATTCTTGCGGATTTCTCGTGGCTTCCGTGACAAACTGCCCCTGCTTGTTATCGTCCGGATCTTCGGCAATGTGCCGAGGGATCTTCCACAGATCGATGGTTCGCTGGTTTTGGAAAACTTTTCTGCCCTGGCCATCAACGACCAGGATACCGTCCGGAGACGCATTGATCTGGGCTTCCAGCAATGCGGTCTTGGCGCGCAAGTCCTCGGTGCGTTCCGCCACCCGCCTCTCCAGGCTCGCCTGCGTGTGACGCAACTCCGCCTGAGCCTCCTGCAGCTTCTGGGTTCGCTCCTCCACTTCCGATTGCAGGCGCCACTTTGCCGAAAAAGCGTTCGCCAGTTGCAGCACTTCAACCACGTCAAAAGGCTTTTTCAGGATGACGAACTTGTCCGGACTGTTGAGCTTCTTGGTGACATCCTGCCACGAGTAATCCGAATACGCGGTGCATAGGACGACCTGCAATCGCGGATCCACTTCCCACAAGTGCGCCGTGGTTTCGATACCGTCCCAGCCAGGAGGCATTCGCACGTCAATAAAGGCCAGCGCATAGCGCCGCCCCTCTGCGCACGCTTTTTGCACCAGCTTCAACGCCTCCTGTCCTTGCGACGCATAATCCAACTCGAACACCGGTCTTGAATCCGTCTGCTCAACTTCGCCGAACAGCTCCGCCGCCCCTTCGATAACGGTCGCGTCAGGGCACAGGATTTTGCGGAAATCCTCATGGATCGCCCGGCTGTCATCTACGATCAGAATGCGGCTGCGGGTTTTGCTCATGGTGCTTCTTCTATTCTCCGGATTCGAAAGCTTCAAAAAACGCCAGAGTTACATCGGCAATCGCGGCTGTGGCTGAAGGAAAATGGATCGCGGATTTCGCCCCATCCTGCGTCGGATCAAGTTTTTCCGCGGACCAACCCGCATCGCGCCAGCCGCTGCCGGCAATTGGCCCGCGGAATTTTGAGGTTTTCAAAACCGCCTTTTTATGGAAACATGTTAAGCGGTGTTTGGTTGTTGCAGAAATCATCGGGCATTCTGAATAATGAAATCGACCTATTCGGGCCCTGTCTTTGTGGTGGGATTTTTTCGATCCGGCACATCGTTGTTGTATTCCCTGTTGAACCAGCATCCGCGCATCGGCCTGATGTATGAATGCGATGTCTGGGATTTTCCGGATGCATGCGCGGACCTGCGATTCGAGCAGAATTGGCTGGCGCGGCAGGAATTTTACAACCGGGCTCTTTCGCGGCATCGGCTGATCTTTGGCGGAAGTCTTCGGGGACTGGAGCAGGTGCGGACCGTGGATGATCTGTATCGCACGTTCAGCGCGAGCAAGGGTGCGGAGCTATGGGGGGAGAAATCGCCTCAATATTGTGTGCGGCTGCGTCGATTAGCCAGGCGGTATCCGGGTGCCACATTCCTTCTGTTGTGGCGCAACCCGGTCGACATATTTCGAAGTGTGGCATGGGCGGCGCAAAAGGACCGGTACTTCGCCAGGCCTGGCATGTTCACCCGGTTTGTCTATTACCAGGAACAAATGATCCTGCAGGCTGCATGGCTCTCCCGCGCCGGCCACCGCGTGTGTCATGTCCAATACGATGCCTTGGTCGACCATACCGAAAGCGTCTGCTCGGACATCTGCGCGTTCCTGGGCATCGATTTTGACAAGCAAATGCTCGATTTGACGCGTGCGGATTTTTCGGCGGTGTACCAGGGTCGACACCACGAACATTTGCGCCGGGCCACGATTCAACGGCAAGAATACCCGGAGGAAGTCCTGCCGCCGGTTCTGATGGACAAGCTGGCGCGGTTTGGAGCGCGGTGGGACCGCTTGCAGCGGGAGAGGCTGGGATTTCAGAAGGCGTCCGGGCACTTCCGTGAACCGGGAGCATTATCGCGAATGCATTATTTGGGTGTCGGATTT
>DASRKU010000396.1:0-4664 GCA_035648815.1 Verrucomicrobiia bacterium
GTTCGGCGGCCAGTTTTGGCTTGTGTTCGCGAAGATAGATGTTGGCCAGCTTGGCGCGAACATTCTGGCGCAGGAGCAGATCGTCCGGAAGCGGATTGAGCAAACCGCTGTAAATTTCCGCCGCCTGGTCATCCTTGCCCAGCAGGTCGAAACCATCGGCCAGCTTGAGGCGCAACTCGGGTTCGGCAACCGGCAATCGCCGGGCGCGCTCCAGCGCGGCGACGGCACGGGAGGTGGCGGCTGGTTTTTCCGCGGGAACCTGCAATCCGTAATTGGCATAGAGCTCCGCCAGCCCGATCAAAAACTCGGGCCCGGTCCCCGGCACCCTGGCAGCCTCGTCGAGGACGGCGAGGGCCGCTTTCTTTCGCCTGGCTTCGAGCTCGTTGAGGAAGAGGTTCTGGTATCCCAGGAACAGGCGGGGGCTCCTCTTGATGGCACTGCGATTGGCTTTATTGGCCAGGTCGGGTTTGCCGAGCCTGGAATAGACAACGCCCAGGTAAGAGAACATGGCGCCCGAAGCGCCAGGACGGCTGGTCGCATACGTCAGCAGACTGAGGGCTTTGTCGAGTTGATTGGCCTGAAGCAGCCGGCGCGCGACTCCCAGCACGAGGGTTGCGTCTTCCGGATCTTTCCGGGCCGACTCGTAGTATTCCTGCAGCGCCAGCTCGGGCTCCTCGTCCATCTCATGGATGATGCCCGTGCCATAATGGGCGAACGCCTCCGTCAAATCATCTTCCGAAGGCGCGGCTTCAGACGGGGGCTCTGCCGAATCGGTGAGCGGTGAATTCTGGTAGGACGCCGATGCCTTGTCGCCATGAGGCAGTCGACAGCCGCTGCCCAGCATACTGGTTGCGCCCAACAGCAGGATGCAAAGAATTTGAGACCTCATCCCGCATACTAGCCCAACTCGATCCAACTCGCCAAAAACAGTCGGGCGCCTCATTGAAATTGCCGGCCGCCGCAACTACTTCTGCCAGGTGCGCTTCTTATGTCGATGCTGGCGAAGCTTCTTGCGGCGTTTATGCTTGTTGATTTTGGCTTTGCGCCGTTTTTTCAGTGAACCCATATGTGTTGCCGTAATGGATTAATGGAGAATGGAGGCATTGCCAACTCAAATCTTCTCCCAATCCGGAAAGTCAAAACTGCCTGGCGCGGAAGAATCCGCGGGAGTTCGACTTTGCCGAGGGATCGGAAAGCTGGATCGAGCCGGCGACATTAGTGACCGAGGCATAGCTGGTCCAGGTCTGGAGATTGGTGGATTTCTCGATCAGATATCTGCCGCCGGTTTCTGAAACCAACTGGAAATTCAATGCGCCCGCCGCGTCGAGCTGAGTCGATTTGAGCGCAGGAGGCGGATAGACGATTGCCGCCAGATCTTCGGAGAATCCAGGCAAGGTCAGGACCATGCTCGAATTGCTGGAGACAGCGCGTGTTTGCCCGAGGAACGCCGCGGTCGATGGATCGTACCATTCGGCGAAAAACGTCCCAGCCGGCCAGTTCGTGAGATTGACAGTTTGGCCTTGCTGCAAGGGCAGCGCGCCACTGGTGGCGCTGGCAGGGAACGAGACGCCGGGCGCGACAATGTAGAGCAGAGATTCATTCGCGCCGCGCAGTCCAATGCTGTCGGGCGACGCTGTCCAGCCGCCCGGGTAGCTCGAGGGGAGAACCTGTTCAAGTTGCGCCCAGTCCAGGTAGAACCAATCCGTTCCCGCGTTTGTGACGACGATGGAATGTTTGCCGGCGGGAAGTACCACGGCGATATCAATGTTGTATTCGTTGTTCACGTTGTAGGTGCCGTCGAGGTTGGGCAGGTTGGTGCGGAACAATTCGGTGGAATCGGCCATGACTACCAGGATCGAGCCTTCGGCCACGGAATTGAGGTGCAGGACCAGGCGCGCGTTGTTGGTGAACCACGCGTTCAGCCGAAAGGGAACCTTCAAATCAGAGTGCCAGATGCCATGCACAAAAGAATTGAGCGAAGTGGCGGCATTCCCCGCCGCCGCAGGACTGGCCACCGCGAGTTGGCCAACAGGCATTCCACCCCACACGGGACTCAATGGCAGTTGAACGGTGAAAGGCTGCCCTCCCGGTATCGGGTCCCCAACGGTGGTTGGCGGAACGCCGGAAGTTGCAAAAACAATATTCGTCCACGCGCCTTTGCTCCACCCCGTCCGCTTGAGAACCGATCCCAGCGCAGTATAGAGCGGATACAGGTTTTCGCTGTCGATATTCTCCCACCACCAGGACATCGATGTGCCGGCCGATCCGCCGAGCGCCCCGCCCCAGATACCCTGCCGAAATCCGCGCAGGTAAGGGTCGTTTGTCTCGTTCCAACCCGCGGCACTGGTTCCAAACTCATCGATCAAGACCGGCTTGCCGTACCGCGTCAAAAATGACTGCGCGATCGAGCTCAGCCGCAAGGCGGGACTGGGTTCTCCGTAGGAATGGTAGTTCGCATAATCCAGATCCGGCACCGACCACATTTCGGGACGATCGCTGCTCCCTGTCAGGCTGGTGGTCACCAGATGTCCAAAATGATCATTGGCGTGCAACCAGGCTCCCATGACGGAATGCCAGGCGGCGACGTTGGTAGGGGTCAGGACATCATACTCATTGTCGATCTCGTTCAGGAACTGCCAAGCAAACAGGTAGGGGCTGGAGCCGTACCGGGCGACGAGGTACCGGAGGCGCTTCTGGTAAATGACGCGCGCCGCCGTGTTGGTGAAGAATGCATCCTGGTTCACACAGGGGCCGCCGTTAACGACGTTGTACGGGTTCACCGGCCACAGGTTATTCCCGCCCCACATATCCGGCACCACTCCGAACATTCCGTGATAATCCAGGCAGAGCAGAATTCGAATCCCTTGTTGCGCAGCGGTGCTGAACACCTTGTCGAGCTGCCATGCGTGGTCGAGGCGATAATGCGTGAGCGAGTTGGAGTCGGTTTCAATTCCAAACGCCCAGGGGCACATCCAAATCCTGGCATAATTCTCCCCTGCCGCATTCATGTTGCTGAACCACTGGTCGTAGTCGAATGTTCCCCCGTTGTCGAACCAGCCTACGTTTTCTCCGATCAGCCGGAGCGGCTGCCCGTCACTGGTTTGAAAATACTGATTGCCGGGGGCAAGGCGCGCATACCCGGTGACGGGCGGCAGCGAGTCGTATGGCACAAAAAAACCCCCAGCTACAGGAGAGCCCGCGGATTGGCCATTGGTATAGATCGAAAGGCTGATGGTATAGGCTCCCGGCTCAGGCGGCGTGAAGCGCAGGCGCCAATGCGGAGATCCGACCGGCGTCAGGTATTCGTAACCGCCGGACAATCCGCGTTGATAATCCTGGAACCAAAAGGCCGGAACGTTCAGGACTTTACCCGAAGGGAAAGCGAACGCAGCATCCAGGCGAATGTTATCAGGGTCAAAAGGGTTGGTAGCACTCGGCACGTTCGTGACGAGGAAGTCGACACGTTGCCACACGTGCGGAGAAGAGTCGATTTGAAGAATCCGGGGCAACTGCGCATCGGAGGTGAACCGGAGCGCGCAAACCAGGAAGGCCAGGACTGCGGCTGAAGCGGAACGCGTCACATCGCGAGCCTATTTTATCCAGGCCAAAATACAATCCAAATCACCAACCCGGAGGGTTGAAAGAAAGTAGCCGGAGGTCGCAGCGACCTCCGGTAAGGGTTGTGTAGATTCCTGCATCCGGGAGGGATGCCAGAATTCTGCGACACCCTTCGGGGTCGATGGAATTCCAGACAATACCGGGGGTGTCGCTACGCTGCGCTTCGCTCGACCCCCGTATACTACTGACAACCCTCCGGGTTGGGGAATCGACGAACAACATCAAACATCCATTCATGGGGACGAGCCGTCCCCACTCCGGCCCCTCGTCCTTCGCACTTCCTAATACACCACCTTGTTCAGGGGATACTCGATGATGCCTTCGGCGCCCGCCGCTTTCAATTTGGGAATTATCTCGCGGACCACGTGCTCATCGATGATGGTTTCGACAGCGACCCAGCCTTTGAGGCTGAGGCTGGAGATGGTGGGATTGCGCAAGGCAGGCAGACTTTTGAGCAGGCTCTGAAGATTTTTTTCAAGGATATTCATTTTCAGCCCGACTTTGGACTCGGCTTCCAGCGCGCCTTTGAGCAGCAGCGAGAGGGTCTCAATCTTCTGCCTCTTCCACGCATCCTTCCAGGATGACATATTGGCAATAAGGCGCGGGGTGGAACTGAGAAGCTCATCCACGATCCGCAGATTGTTGGCGCGGAGAGACGATCCCGTTTCCGTGACTTCCACGATCGCATCGACCAATTCGTGCGCTTTGACTTCCGTGGCTCCCCAGGAAAATTCCACTTCCGCCTTCACGCCGTTTTTCTTGAGATATTTTTTGGTCAGGTTCACCACTTCGGTTGCGATGCGTTTTCCCTCGAGGTCCTTCACGGATTTGACGGGGGAATTTTCCGGAACGCACAGGACCCACCGGGCGGGGCGCCGGGATACCTTGCTGAAAAGGAATTCTCCCACCTCATGGACTTTGGAACCGTTCTCGATGATCCAATCGTAGCCCGTGATGCCGCAGTCCAGGTATCCGTGCTCGACGTAACGGCTGATTTCCTG
This sequence comes from Verrucomicrobiia bacterium, assembly GCA_035648815.1. Taxonomy (GTDB): domain Bacteria; phylum Verrucomicrobiota; class Verrucomicrobiia; order Limisphaerales; family BOG-1460; genus DASRKU01. The sequence goes on from DASRKU010000396.1 coordinate 4,620, forward strand.
GGCGCGGATCAGCCGGATTTCCATTTCGTCGTCGTCGACGTAAGG
>DASRKU010000397.1:0-13091 GCA_035648815.1 Verrucomicrobiia bacterium
GTTTTGCGGCCCATGCATGGACGGCAATGGCGGCCGCGGCAGCAGCCGGCACCGCTGCCAGCGTGCGAGCGCGCAATTTCAGTCGGGACCGAGCTGTTGAGATCGGCTGCAGCGCTGGTTCCAGGTCAGGCGCTGGATTTGCCACCTTCAGTTCCGGAGGGGTGCTCATTTCGCAAGCGGAACCAGGCACCCGGGACAAAATGGATCGGAAGGGTCCAGTTTTGCGTACTGAAGAACACCACGCGCAGTCGCCGGAGCCTGTCCGCCGGCCACCTTCTCGACCTGGACGGATTGGAGCCATTCATCGGAGACACCGTCCAGATGCGCAAAAGCGCGTTTGGCGAGGTCATTGACATCGGTGGATGGGCTAAGCATTCCGGCTTTCTGCATCTCCACCGCCGCGGATTTCACGGCAGCCTCGGCGCCCGAGACGCTCGGAATGTACCGCAAATGGGAAATGGCAATCGTGTTTTGTTCCACGCTCGATGCGAGGTATTTTCCTTCCACGGAAATTCTTGCGGCCGCAGCGGGATTGGCTTCCACCCATTTTGCCGCCTTGAGCAGGGCGCGAGTCGCTGCGGCTGCCGCCTTGGGATTTTTGGAAACGAACTTTCCGTTTGCCAGGACTGCGCAGCAATATTCTTCGGCATACGGCGCGTCCGTGGCCTGGTCGGCAATATTGCGCACCTTGCCATCGGCAAGCAGCAAGCTGCCGATCGGCTCGGAATCAGCCACGGCGTCCACCTCTCCCTTGTCCAAAGCCAGGCCGAGCTCGCCGGCCGGAAAAACAAGCCAGCTGATTTCCTTGCTGGGATTAATGCCATGGGCGCCCAGGACTCGATTGGCAAAAATAAACGGCGGCGTTCCCATCCCCGGCACGCCAATCCGCTTTCCTCGCAGGTCCTCTACGGACCGGATTTTCCCGTTTGCCCCCGCTTGCACCCGCAAACAGCCGCGATGGATCCCGCCGGTGAACCGGACATCGAGCCCCTGCTCGATCGGTTTCAAAAAATACATGATCAGGTGATGCGTGATATCGAAACCGCCCAAGGCCAGCACGTCCTTGTAATTGGCCCATTCACATTTGACCAGCGACACGTCCAGGCCTTCCTCCTTGAAGAACCCCTTCTCCACGGCCGTAAAAATCGGCGCTTCGCAAGTGAGCCCGATGTAACCGACGCGGACTTTCACAAGCCCGTTTTCCGAAGAGACTGAAGAGTCCTTTTTGCAGCCGAACAGGAGCGCCGCGACGATTGCTGTCGATGCCATCAAGGCAACAGTCATGTCCCGGCGCCGTTGAGCCAATGGCATAGCAAATGTGTGCATGAATTGGATTGGACATCTCCTAAATAGCACAGGTTTGTGCATTCCGGCAAATAATCCTTCAGGGCCCGAGCCGGGGACATGGAGTTTATTGGCGCTGGGTGTCTTGCTGGCGCGCCTGGCAAACACCGTGGCACAAAGCGAACGCGCTAGCGCATGGAGTGCGTCCGGTTTACCGGCGCTCTGGATTGGGAGCGCTCGCAAGGCCGTCTTACGCGAGGGGGGTTAAACCCAAAGCGGCGCTGAAGCGCACGCACTCCATGTGCTGGCGCGATTTGACTTTCGCGAAATATCCCGACCCATCATTCTTGGTGGATGGCATCTCGTCCGATTCCGTTCCTCCTCCTGTCCTGTCTCCTGTTTCCAGGCGGGCATCTTGTCGCTGGGACCACATTCACCGCGATTGCGCCCACCAATTCCCGCATTGCCTGCATGGGCCGCATTGAGCTGACGGATACCCAGGCGCGCATGGGCTTTCCCGGGGTGACGATCCGTTTTAAATACCGGGGACCGGCGCCCGTGCTGAGGATGTCCGGCGCTTCGTCCAACTGCTTTTTCAATCTCTCGTGCAACGGCTGGAATCCTGTGGGCTGGTGATATGAAACTTTGTTTTCTTCTTTTCTTTTCGCTGCCCGTGTTCGCCGCCCAGCCGGCATTGTCCCCGCGAAGCACGGTCGTTTCGATTGTTGGCGAAGATTTTCTCATCAATGGCCGTCCGACGTACGCCGGGCGAAACTGGCAGGGGCACAAAATTGAGGGTTTGCTTTTGAACACGCGGATGGTTCAAGCCCTTTTCGACGATTGCAACACGAACACCGTCCAACGCTGGGCGTATCCTGACACGGGCAAGTGGGATGCGGAACGCAACACGCGCGAGTTTGTTGCGGCGATGCCCGCGTGGCGGCGCTGCGGACTATTGGCAATCACGATCAATCTTCAGGGCGGAATGCCTGTGAGCGGCGCGAACTCGCAGCCCTGGGACAATTCGGCCTTTGAGGCCGATGGCGCGCTGCGCGCGGATTACCTGGCGCGGTTGGACAGGGTCCTCGATCGCGCAGACGATCTGGGAATGGTTGTCATTCTGGGATGCTTCTATTTCGGGCAGGACGAGCGGCTCCGGGACGAGGCGGCGGTGCTGCGGGCCATCGACGGCATCACGGGCTGGCTGCTCGATCACGCCTGGGGAAATGTGATGATTGAGGTCAACAATGAATGCGACATGAGTTACGACCATGCGATCCTCACACCGGCGCGGGTGCACGAACTGATCGGGCGCGTCAAGAGCGTCACTCGCGGTGGGCGCCGATTGCTGGCCGGCACGTCTTACAGCGGCGGCGCCATGCCAGGCGAGAATGTGGTGCGCGCCTCTGATTTCCTGTTGCTTCACGGAAACAGTATTTCCGATCCAAAACGCATCGCCGACATGGTCCAACGGACGCGCAGGATGCCGGGATACACGCCGAAGCCCATCCTTTTCAACGAAGACGACCATTACGAATTCGACCAGCCGGAGAACAATTTCACCGCAGCCATAGCGGAGCATGCGTCGTGGGGATACTACGACCAGGGCACAAACAACTATGCGGACGGTTACCAATCACCGCCGGCAAACTGGGGGATTCAGACCCATCGCAAGGACGGCTTTTTTCGACTGGCCGGTGAAATATCCGGCACGACAGGCAATCGGGCCAGGTAGTGCCTTTGCTCGATCATTATCAACCAAAACTCAACCCGGATTCATGGCCCACCTTAAACACGTGGTCGCGTGCGGCTGAATAACCGCTTCTCCGGCAAGATCAAGTCCATCACCAGCTATCCCCATTTTCACGTCATCCAATTTGAACCGCAGGGATTCGTTGTCACGGCGGCGGACGACGAGGCCAGGTATTTTCGTTTGAGCCGCTCAATCGGCCCGGCGTACGACCGTCCCGGTCGCAGCAACGTTCGTCCTTCCACGCTCCGGACTCAGCCTAACGCCGGCGCAAATCTCACCTCTGGTAGCGACATCGCTGCTGCGATGTCCAGCCCGCGTTCAGCGGGCGGAACGGAATTATCCACCCGCACAATTCACGCCCCCACGTTGCGCCGCTGCTTCGCGGCGCAGGACGGCGCGGCAGCGCCATCCCTACCAAAAATCTCGCTTCTCTGCGCCGGGGGCGGGCGCATCCCGCTTTTCCGCCTCGGACATTGGATGTTGGTTGTTGGATGTTCAGCTCTGCAGGATAGTCAGAGACTCCTCACGTCGTCTGCCACGGTGATGGACGATTTCACAATTCTTTTACAATTTTTTTGCCCGGGCCTGACACGGGAGCGGCGCTGTCAGGGCAGTTTGGGGGCATGAAAAAAACACTGTTCACTCTTGGTCTGGCGACGGGGCTCTCAACCCAACTGTTCGCCGGAGAAACCCTGCACTTGAAACTTGAACCCGACCGCACCGTCCTGCTGCGCGGATCACCACAGGAGGTTGTTGTCAAAATTGACCTCGAAGCCATCGCGCACAAGAAAACCTCCCACCGCGTCCCGCTGAACATCGCCGTCGTGATCGACCGCTCCGGTTCCATGACGGGGGCAAAAATTGAAAAAGCCAGGCAGGCGGCGATGGAGCTCGTGGATCACCTTGCGCCTGACGACATTTTCTCGCTGGTCGCGTATAGCGACGAGGCACAGGTGCTCGTCCCCGCGCAGCGCGTCGAGGACAAAGCCGAATTGAAACGGCGGATCGCCTGCATCCAGGCCAATGGCAGCACGGCCCTGTATTCCGGCGTCAAAACCGGCGCGCGCCAAATCGAGGAATATATTTCCCAAAAACGCATCAACCGCGTCCTGCTGCTCTCGGACGGGCTCGCCAACGTCGGCCCGAGCTCGCCGCGCGAGTTGCGCCATCTCGGCCATCTGCTCTCCAACCAGGGAATCTCGGTGACGACGATTGGCGTCGGCGACGATTACAACGAGGATCTCATGTCGGGATTGGCCGAGGCGAGCGACGCCAATTATTACTACGTGAAGGACACGGAAATGTTGCCGCAGATATTTGCCAGGGAACTGGGCGAGCTTCTCACGGTCGCGGCGCGCGAAATTCGGATTGAAATTGTGTGTCCGGACGGCGTCAGGCCGATCGGGTTTATCGGGCGCGGCGAGCAATTTCAGGATCAGAAAGCGACGGTGAAGCTGAGCCAGTTCGTTCTTGGCCAGGACCGGTACTTGTTTCTGCGCTGCCAGGTGCTGAAAGATCAGCCGGAGATCGCGCGCGTGAAGGTCAGCTATATGGACGAGCTCGACGGTGGCAGCGAGCGGTCGGCGAGCGGGGTTGTGAGCCTTCGCTTCACCGAAGACAAGGACATGGCGGCCGGTTCGGTGAATGCGGCTGTGACCGCGGAGAAAGAGCTTATTGTGACGGCGGTCACGAAGGATGAAGCGCTGGCGGATGCGGATGCGGGCCGGCTGACAGTCGCAGCGGAGAAGCTCGCGAAGCAAGCCACGGCGCTGGACGGGCAGTACGCGAATGCCCCGGCGGCGGTGCAGCAGCAAATCCGCCAGGAAAGCAAGGCGCTTCGCGATTACTCGGACCAGCTCCAGAAAAACCAGTATGACGCTGGAACCCGCAAATCGATGCAATGGGAATCCTACAATGCGCGCAATTCCAACAATTCAAAATGAGCTTGGTTGCGGGCCGCAACCTGAGATAGTGCCGTAACATGAAAAAGGTCGCCCTGGTGTTTGTGCTGGCGGTGCTTGTGCCCAGCATGGTCCTTGCCTGGCTGGCCGTCCGCTCGCTTCGCGACCAGAAATTTCTTCTGGAAAGACAGCAGTCGCTGCTCTTCCAGGGCGCCACAGATTCGCTGGCCAGGCAGGTCCAGGCTCTGCTTGGCCAGCAGCAGCTCCAGTTTGGCATCGAAGTCGAAAAGCTGCTCGCCAACCAATCGCCCGCCGAAATCGCGCCTTCTTTTGATGAAACTCTGCGCGCGCATTGGCCGTTGGCGCAGGTCGGATTTGTTGTCACCACCGGCGGGCGGATGCTTTCGCCCAAGGAGTCAGCGCGGTCGGAAGCGCGCAAATTTTTGAGCGAAAACAGCGGGTTCCTGTCCAGCCGCGAAAGCGCCGAGGTGTATTGGAATACCGCAAACAACGCCCCAGCCGCGAGCACACCCACTTCCTCAGCCGGGGCTCCGCCCGCTGCCGCCAGCCGATGGGAAAGCGAGGGGTTGAAAGGAGCCCAGGACGGCGCCGATGTGGCGCTCTCCAGATTGGGAGCTCCCGCAAGGAAGATGCAGCAGAATTCCTCGCTGGAAGAACCCAGCACGCAACAAAGCCGGGCAGCGCTAAAAAGTCCGCAGCAACGAAAGGTCTTTCCCCAATCACCCCAGTATTCCATGTCGCTTTCCGACAAGAACGCGCGCGACCAGGCGCTCCAGCCGCAATTGTCCAAAGTCACCCCCTCTGAAGCCGAATTTCAGCAACTCATAGGCGAAGCCCAGGACGGCACGCTCGCCCGGTTCGTCGATAATAAGCTCAGGGTCCTCTTCTGGCACCGGACACAACAGGATTCGCGTTACGTCTTCGGAGCGCAACTGGCCATGCCCCGCCTCATCGACGCGCTGAACGAAATCGTCACCAACGTGGACACCACCTTGCGCGGCGACATTTGCGTCTCGGTGCTCGACGACACAGCCAAACCCGTCGCCGTCTCACACCCCGGATTCCAATCGAATTGGAAACATCCCTTCGTCGCAACGGAAATCGGGGAGTCTTTGCCGCACTGGGAGATCGCCGCTTATTTGCTGAACCCGACAAAACTGACTCAATCGGCCCAGACCTTGAAGTGGACCCTGGGATTGATTATCGCCCTGCTGGTGCTGGCCATTGGCATTGGAGGCTGGTTGATCGTCAGCGATCTCAACCGCCAACTGACCCTGGCGCGCCAGAAAACCGACTTCGTCAGCAACGTCTCTCACGAACTCAAGACGCCGCTGACTTCCATCCGCATGTTCTCTGAAATGCTGGCGGGCCAACACATCACCGATGAGGCCAAGCGGCGCTCGTATTTGAACATCATCACCGCCGAGACCGCGCGGCTGACCCGGCTGATCAATAACGTGCTGGATTTCTCGCGCATGGAACGCGGCGAAAAGAAATACAATTTCCAGGAGTGCGACCTGGTTAAAATTGCGCGCGAGACAGTCGAATCCTACCGCCCGCACCTGGAAAACCACGGGTTCAAACTCGACTGCGTGTTTCCGGAAGCCGGGCTGCCAATCCGGGGCGATTGCGATGCGCTGGCCCAGGTGCTGGTGAATTTGCTGTCGAACGCGGAGAAATATTCCGGCGATGCCAGGGAGATCCAGGTTCAAGCCGCCCGGCGCGACGGTCCCCTGCCCTGCGCGGAGGTGGCGATTCTGGATCGAGGACTTGGTGTTCCTCGGGGCAGCGAGGAAAAGATTTTTGAAAAATTTTACCGCGCTCACGATTCGTTAAGCGCGGGCATCCAGGGATCGGGTTTGGGGCTGACGCTGGCGCGGCAGATTGCGCGCGCGCACGGTGGCGACGTGGTTTGCGAACGACGCGAAGGCGGCGGGACCTGTTTCAGCCTGCGCCTGCCGATCACCGGGGATTAAAGCATGAAAACGAAAGTGCTGATCGTTGAAGATGACCCTCACATCCTGTTGGGATTGGAGGAGCTGTTGAAGAGCGAAGATTTCCAGGTAATTTCGTGCAATCGGGGCGACGCGGCGGTGGAAGCGGCGACGCGGCACAAGCCAGGACTGATTTTGCTGGACGTGATGCTGCCGGGGCTAAGCGGCTACGACATCTGCAGGCAGCTTCGCTCGAAGAAAATGACGACCCCGATTCTGATGCTGACGGCCAAGGGGCAGGAGATCGACAAGGTGGTGGGGCTGGAGCTTGGGGCGGATGATTACGTGACCAAGCCATTTGGGGTTCGGGAGCTGGTGGCTCGCATTCATGCGTTGCTGCGGCGCGGCTCCATCGGAGCCCCGGCCTCCGAGCAGAACGTTGAACCCTTTACTATTGGGCAGGCTGCGATTGATCCGAAGACGTTTCAGGTGAGGCGCGGCGGCGCGACGGAGGAACTCACCGCGAAAGAACTGAAGTTGCTGCAACTGTTCCATAGTCATCCCGGCGAGGTCTTGTCACGCGACCGTTTGTTGAGCGAAGTATGGGGTTATAACTATTACGGTACCACGCGGACGCTCGACCAGGTGATTGTGCAGCTCCGGAAAAAACTAGGCGATAACGGCGGCGAACCCAGGCACCTGCTCACGGTGCATGGGGTTGGATATAAGATGGTCGTGTGATGAAAATGAGTGGCTGCATCTCGTAAGAGTGCAGCCATTCCCAAAGACTCCTGACTAGATGGCTGCACTCTTACGAGATGCAGCCACGGCAGCCTGCTGCCTTCGCAGGGTTCTCAGGTAGCGGTAGCCAACCAGCCTGCGCCGTTGCTCGTCCCAGAGACGGAACGTGAACGATTTGAAGCTGGAGAACAGCGTCACGGGTTTTACCGTCTGAAACAGCGGCTCGGCGTTGTGACATTTTTCCAGGTGATAATTCGGAATCCGCGGGCTCAGGTGGTGGATGTGATGGAAGCCGATGTTTCCTGAAAACCATTGGAGCACTTTCGGCAGTTTATAGAACGAACTGCCTTGCAGGGCCGCCAGGGCGTAATCCCATTCGCCCTTTCGCTCCCAGTAAACGCCTTCAAATTGATGTTGCACATAGAAAAGCCAAACCCCTGCCGACCCGGCCACCATCACCACAATGGACTGAATAATCAGGTAAGCCTTGAGGCCGAATACCCAAATCAACCCGGCCGCCATGGCTCCGACCGCGAGATTGGTCCAATAAACGGAATAGCGCTCGCGCGCGGGCGACTTGAGCGACGGAAACCGATGTTTGATGAGAAACAGGAACAGCGGCGCGAACACGAACAGCACCGCCGGGTTACGCGCCAGGCGATACGCGAAACGCCTCCAACGCGACGACTCCAGATATTCCTGCACGGTGAGCGTCCACACGTCACCCGTGCCGCGCCGGTCCAGGTCGCCCGAGCTCGAGTGGTGGATGGCATGCTCCCATCGCCAATAGTAAAAGGGTGTGAACGTCAGCACGCCGGTAATGGCGCCCAGGATGTGGTTGGCGGTGGCGGATTTGAAAAACGAGCCGTGTCCGCAATCGTGAAAGATGATGAAGGCGCGGACCATGAACGCTCCCGCGAAGACAGCCAGCGGCACGGTGAGCCACCAGGAAACGGACAGGCTGAGATACATCAGGTACCACAGGAGGGCGTAAGGGACGAGGGTGTTGACGATTTGCCAGGCGCCCCGGCCCACGGACGGGTTCTGGTATTGCTTCACTACTTGCCTCCAGCCCGAAGCGTCTGGCTGCACTTCACTCGGGGTGAGGTCGGGATCATTGGTCATCACGGTACGGACTTTCTTACTAATATATTGCCAAAAAATGGGGGAGCCACGTCTTGGAGGATTGTCCCTGAACATACGTCCGATTTTCGAAACGGCAACGGTCAAAGAAAGTATTTTTGGAGGTTGTGGTTGGACGGGGTGAGGATATACTAACCGCCGATTGACCAGGCGACTCTGGAGTTGTTCCGGGCGTCTTGGTTCGGCTGAATTCGATATTTGCCATGTCTGAAATAAAACTTAGAAGAGGAGAGCCGGTTGAAAAGGCCCTGCGCCGGCTCAAGAAGAAGTTGGACCGCGAACAAACGTTGCAGCAGGTCCGGCTGCACCGGCGCTTTGAAAAGCCCAGTGCCAAGAAACGCAGGAAGCAGAAAGCAGCACGCTTCTCGGCGATGCTGAAGGCGCGCTACGCCGACGTTTAGGCCGGCCGCTGTTCTTCCGCGCTGGCCGGCGGCTCCGACGGAGTCTCCGGGTCCACATCCTGGTTTGGATTTTTCGCCCGCTTGTTCCGCGGCAGCGGGCTGATCAGGACATTCAGGTCACGATCCCCTAACATCTTCGGGGGCGAATCCGCATGGCCGTAAGCGGCCACATCCTTGACGAATTGGTTCATCAGCTCGAACCCGAGTTCCTTGTGCGCCTTCTGCCGCCCCCGGAAACGCAGTTTCAGGCGGACCTTCATGTCGTCACAAAGAAAGCCAATCGCATGCTCCCGCTTCACGGCCAGATCGTGCGGGTCAATGGCCGGAGAAATCTGGAGCTCCTTCATTTTGCCGCCGGCCTGCCGCGAATCTTTGCTGCGCTTGGATTCCTCGTATAGAAACTTGCCGTAATCCACAATCCGGCAGACCGGCGGTGTGGCGTTGGCCGCGATCTCAATCAGGTCAAGCCCTTTGGTACGCGCCAACTGCAAGGCGTCACCCAGGGACATGACGCCCAGTTGCTTCTTGAGATCATCGATAACACGCACCTCGCGAGCACGGATCTTGCCGTTTCGGCGATGCAACGGTTCTCGGGAGTGGAACGAACGAGGGAAAAACGGGCGGCTCAATGGCGCCCCATGGGTAGAAGGTTCTTCATGCGGATTGGAAACGGAACTGGACTGGCGATCGAAATCTAATAGACGTCTACTTTCGCACGTTGGGCGCCAGGAGGCAAGACTTCATATCCGATCGCTTTTGCACATTGCTTTCCCCGGTAGGGCTGCGCTGCGCGCAGCCGGGCGCACACAGTGTGCCCCTGCTAACGACGCACGCATCAAACGGTTCTCCCTCTCCCATCGGATGGGGGCCGGGGTGAGGGTTTTGTTGACCGAAACATCCAACAACCAACATCCAATGTTCAGGACAGAACGGTCCAAGCCTGAATTATGAATGAAGGAAAGACAACCGCGACCCTTACTCACTCAATATCCCATTGGGCTCCGTCGGCGTCACAATCGTTGGGCTTGATTCCCAGAAAAGATTTTGCCTCCCGGACCGCGTGTTCGTAAGTCACTGCATCGAGCCGCATCGTGTTTTTCTTCCCCAGCGTGTTGTCGTACTCAAGTTGAAACCCGCCATTCTCCTGATCCAGAATTCGCGCGATTTTCATGATGGGAGGGCGTGGCGCCGGCTGCCCCCCATGTTCGGGCAGCGGCATTGGGGCGTGATCGATTGAGCGATCCTGCAGCGGTTGATCCATGATGACACCTTACGCTCTTCGAGCCCGCGCACAAGCTTCAGAACAAAAAACAAACTGGAATCATGCTTTGACATTCCCGCCAAACGGCTGTTCACTTGCAATTGTCAGACTGCAATCGCTCGACCGCGCCGCCTTTGAGCCGCAGAGCAACGATTCCACCTGGCCCATGACGGTATTTTAAACCCGTGAAAAAAAAGATCCTACTGACTAGTGTTTGCAGGCCCATTGGCCCTGAATATGGCGATGCGCCTTCCGTTGGCTATGAGCTCCTGTACCGCCAGGTCACCCGCGCCCAGGGACTCTTCAGCCCGCGCACGGTCAATGTCCATTTCTCCCTGGATTACATAGCCGAGAACCTCGACTCACCCACGGTCGTCCTGCAGTACCCCTCGCGCAGCGAGTTCATCCGCGAACTCAAAAAGGGATACGATTACGTCGGCATTTCGTTCATCATGGCCGTCATCCACAAAATGAAGGACATGGTCGCCCTCATCCGCGAGCACGCGCCCCAAAGCAAAATCGTCCTCGGCGGTTATGGCACGGTCCTCAAGGACGATGTGCTCAAGCCGTATGCCGATTTCATCTGCCGCGAAGAAGGCGTTGCCTATTTCCGCCGGCTCCTGGGCGAACCCGAGATTTCCATGCCTTACAAGCACCCGCTCATCGTGAGCTGGCTCAAAGTCTTCGGCTGGAAAGTGTCGGGCACGGGGAAAATCTTCGCCGGGCTCGGCTGCCCCAATGGCTGCGACTTTTGCTGCACGTCCCATTTCTTCTCACGCAAACACATCAAGCTGCTTCCCGAAGGCAAGGACATCTTCGCCGTCATCGAGCGCTACCTGGAAATGGATTCCAGCCTCGTCTTCCTCATTCTGGACGAGGATTTCCTGCTCAATAAAAAGCGGGCCATGGAGTTTCGCGATTGCGTGATCAAGAGCGGAAAGACCCTTTCCATCTTTGCGTTCTCAAGCATCAAGGCCATCAGCCAGTACAAGGTCGAGGAAATCCTGGAGATGGGCATCGATGGATTTTGGATCGGCTACGAAGGCGAGCGTTCCAATTACGCCAAACAGCAAGGCAGGCCGGTCCAGGAGATTCTGACCGAGTTTCGGGAGCATGGCATCACCGTGCTGGCGTCGATGATTGTGGGCTTTGATTATCAGAACCGGGAGATTGTGGCGAAGGAGCTTGACGGGCTGATGCGGCTCAAGCCGGCGCTGGGGCAATACCTGATTTACGGGCCGGTGCCGGGCACGCCTTTTTACGAACGGATCATCAAGGAGAACCTGCTCCAGGACGTTTACACCTCCGACAAGGATTTGTTTTATCGCAGGGCCGATGGGTTTCGAACGATGATCAAGCATCCGACGCTTTCGCCCAAAGAGATTGAAGACATTCAGACGTGGTGTTTCGAGCAGGATTTCCAGCGGCTCGGTCCGAGCATTTACCGTGTCCTGGAAGGGCGGTTCCTGGGATATCTGAAGCTCAAGGATTCACCCAACCCGCTGTTGCGGCGGAAGGCGGATTATTTCGCGAGAGAATTAAAGTACGCGTATCCCGTGTTTCTTACGGGAATGCTGCTGGGACCCAATGCGCGGGTGCGGCGCTGGATCGGGGAGTTGCAGCGGCGGATTCACTCGGAGCTGAGAGCGCCAACGCTTGTGGAGCGATGGAAGTCCGTGCTGGCGGTGGGCGCGGCGCTGTGGACGGGCCTGACATTGAAGCTGAACCTTTTCCAGCATCCAAAATTGAGCCGGACGACTTACCGGATGCCGCTCGAGCGCTGGGGAACGTTTCATCTTTGGGAACAATTTTACCAGAAAAGCTCCACCCCTCAGCTTTCCGTGCAGGTGGAGATGCAGCACGCGAAAAACCAGGTTTGGATGCGGTTGGAAGGCGCGCTTTCAAGGGCGGATGCCGAAGGGTTGGGGCAGCGAATCCGCGATTCACTGGTCCGAAGCAAAAGCAAGCTCGTTCTGGACCTGAAAAAACTGCATTGGGACCGCGTTGATGACCTGCGGCCGCTTCGGGATAAACTGGCGGCGCATCGGTCTCGCATCCGCCTGATTCTTCCTCAAATGGCCGCGGCCCATCCCGGGCTCATCCTGCTGGCCGGCACGTTCCACCTTTACAAAGGCTGAGCGAACCCGCGCTCGTGTCTCTGCTCCGCAGTCGCGCATGGCGGCGCAAAATGGTGCTTGCTATCCCGGTTCGATAGTGACTTTACTTGGGCTCAGGACAGCATGCCGCCCTTAAGACTTGGTAAATCTTCAGTTGAACACGCTTCAATGATGATTTGAAACCCGATCATCGGGAACATTGGGGGAGAGCAGTCGGTCTGAGACATACACCTCATGAGCACAAAATTATACGTGGGAAATCTTTCCTTCGACATTACCGAAAAGGACCTTCGAGAAATGCTTTCGAAACACGGCCCGGTCAATGAGATCAATGTCATCATGGACAAAATGACCGGGCGCCCCCGCGGGTTTGCGTTTGCCACCATGGAGACCGAGGCAGCCGCCAAAGCTGCGATCGCGGCGTTGAATGGCGCGGATTGGAAAGGCCGGCCGCTGACGGTCAACGAAGCTCGTCCCCGCGAAGAGCGACCGGGTGGAAGAGGCTGAGGCGGCACGCTGAAGCGTGACCATGGCC
>DASRKU010000398.1:0-4232 GCA_035648815.1 Verrucomicrobiia bacterium
GCGCACCATCACGCATGTGGACAGCGCGTTAAGAACGGTTTTGACCGCGACGTGCGTGAGGCCATCCAGCCGAAAACCCGTCTGGGGGACAGGAATGCAAACCGCGAGACCATCTGGCCGCGCGCAGCCCGGCCCTGCCAAACCTGAATCGATTTTCTGAATGGATTCGTCGACGTCACCGAAGCAGAGCAAACCGGTATTTGCGCCCGCCGCTCGCGCCGTATCCAACTGTGTTCGCAAAAAACCGCCGGGCAGGAGCATTTGCTCCGCTTCCGCACCTGAACAGATCCCAATCGCGCTGTCCCCGTCTTTGGCCGGCCGGCAGGAAAGTCCGTCCAACCCGATCCTGAATCGATGAAGTTCCGGGCGGCTGATTTTGCGCAAAATCTCGCGCCAGCGCTCGAAACCGACATCACCAGGGAGGTTCTCCAGTTCACTTTCCTTCCATTCAATGCATTGGGGCGTGCGTTTCAGCAGCCGTTCCCAGGCGATCGAAGTATCGGCCTCCGGCCGGAAAAGAAACGCCCAGGAGTCCGCGGCATTCGAATCGTCCCATTTGCGAAACGCCGGCGTGCAGTAGGTCGGCGAACGTTCCGTCGTGTCTGTCAGCACGTCCATCGCAAAGCGGTCCGCATAGTAGTTGTTCCTTCCTCCACCCCGGTAAATGGATTCCTCCAAAGCAACCAGCCGAGCCAACTGCGACAGAATCGCGCCCGATCTCAACTCCGTATTCAACGTGGCAAGATGGGTCAGAAACTCCCCTGAAACCGCCCCGGCGCCGCCGGTTGACCCGCGTACCGCCATCTCAAGAATCGTCACCAGCACGCAGAACTGAATCGTCGTCGCCTGCATCCGCGTCGAACCTGTGATCGCCATGGGACCGGTGGTGAGATTGATTTTCTCGATGCGCTCATCCTCGATGACCTCGCGGCTTCGCTCAACGATCGAGCAAAGCGCTTCGTCGGGATTGTTATAGACAAAATAGATCCTCGCTCCCGCCTCCACGGCTTTCCACACGGTCCCAATCACAAAGGAAGTTTCCCCTCCTTCAGTAATCGCAAACACCACGTCTTTGGCCGAAACGGCGGAGTCCGCCATCTGCTGCTTGCCGAGCGCGGCGTAATCCTCGAATCCTTCAACGGATTTGATGAGCGCGAAGTCTCCGCCGGCCATGATGCTGATGGCGCGTTGTTCCATATTCCTGGCAAGGTCTGAATCCACCAGGCCGGAGGCGGCTTGCCGCTGCCAGTAATCCCTCCACAGCGCCACCAGCTGAATGCTCAGCCGCCCCGTGGAGCCGCAGCCGGTGAGAAAAATTCGGCCTCCGGCTTGCAGCGCCGCGATCACGGCGTTGGAAATCGCAACCGCATTTCCCGATTCGGCAAACTCGCGATACTTTGCCACGACATCCGCGTCCACCTGGAACAAAAGATCCAGCGCTTTCGGAATATCGGTTTTGGCCACCTCGCTTAAATGGGCAGTGACCGGATGAGACGATTCGGTCACGAGCGAGCCCAATTTAAATTGAGCGCTGATCCGGAGGTATTCGCAGGAACGCTGGTCGGAAGTGTCGCTCACACGGAGAGCTTCCAGGGCTGAACGACGGGTTCAAGCCAAAACTGCAGTCAGAGGACAACGGGAAGCCGGATGTCGGCCAGCACACTGTGGCGGGCTCCCGCGCTGGTGAGTTCGCTCCTCATCAGCTCAATGGTGCCGGCTGTCCATTCACCAAACTGACGGGAAGCCATGGCCGTCCCCAACCGCGCCAGTTCCAGGGTCTCGGTTTTCGACAATTTTCTGCTCCGGCCAAGTGTTACGTGCCCCGCAAAAGTCTGTTCCGCGGGTTCGCTCGTAAAAGGCGCCGCTGCGGATGTCACCGCCTCCTGCAGTCGAGCCAGGTTGTCGGTCGCATCGCGAATGCCGGCCCAGATTACGCGCACGCGGCGCGCGTCGGGAAAAAAGCCGATGGATTCGGCGCGCAGTCGCAAGGGGGCGAACCTGGAGCCGGCGCTCTGAAGGGCTTCGCGCAGCGGATCAACTTGCGAAGGAAGGACACTGCCCAGAAACCTCAAGGTGAGATGGAATTGTTCGCGTTTGGCCCATCGAATGCAGTTGCCGGGAACGGCGCGTCGAAACTCGGACTGGGCCTTTTCCAGTTCAGCCTTTACCCGGTTCGGAAGCGAAAGCGCAACGAACAGCCGGAAAGCGTTCACGGCAGCGATTCGCCTCGAGCGGCAGCCAGGAGCTGATACCATTCCTCCCGGCTTAATTCGAATTCGGCCGCCTTCACAGCCTCGCGTATCCGCTCAGGGTTGGTGGAACCAACAATGGGAATGATTTTGGAGGGATGCCGCAGCAGCCAGGCCAGCGCAGTCACGGTGCGGTTGACTCCCCGCGCTCGGGAGATCTCTTCAAGAACGGGCAGGAATTTTTCTGGACGATACGACTGCTGGGCCGACAGCAGCCGCTTCGAGCCCTGGCCGATTAATCCTCCCGCCAGCGGGCTCCAGGCCATCGGCGTGATCCTCTCAATCAGACATTGATCGAGCGTTCCATCGGTGAACGCGTCGAGTTTTGCCAGGCTGATTTCCACCTGGTGCGTGATCAACGGCATCGCACAAGCCACCTGCACCGCCGTTACCAGGGACGGGCGAAAATTGCTGATGCCGAACCACCGCACCTTGCCCGAGTCGCGCAATTGGACGAAGGCCCTCGCGATCTCGTCCGGGTCGGCCAGGTAATCGGGCCGGTGCAGCATGTAAATATCAATGGTGTCAATCCCCATCCGTTTCAAAGAGCCCTCGCAGGAGCGGATAATGTAATCGGCGGAAAAATCCCAGCAATGCGGCGAACCCGGGCTGGGATAATTCGGCGGCCGAACGCCGCACTTGGTGAGGACCAGGACCTGTTCGCGCATCCCGGAAACTTCTTTAAAGACCTGCCCCAAAATCTGCTCAGCCTCGCCGCGGCAATAAATGTCCGCGTTATCAAAAAGGGTATAGCCGGCTTCGAAGGCGGCGATGGCCGCGCGACGGCCCGCTTCACGGCTTTCCGGTGTTACCTCCGCAGGATTCCACGTGCCGGCCAGCCTCCAGCAGCCGTAAGCGAGCCGGCTGCTCATTAATGGACTGACTCCCAAAGGTATGGTCTTCATTTAGATTTTGAAGGAGAGTAAGAGGAAACCCAGCGATTCGCAAATGATTCTCCAGCCGCCGAATTCAGTCACGGAGGGCACAGAGAAATGCGCTTGATGCCGTCTTTCAATAATTCCTGGCCAAAATTAATGATCAGCGCACGTTTCAAACCGGTGGCACGCAGATAGGAAAGTGCTTGGGCGATGGCCAGCTCAGGGAGTTTGCTCACGCTTTTGAGTTCAATGACGAGGACACCCTCGATCAGCAAGTCCAACCTCTGGCCCTTGATCGCAATGTCTTTGTAGATGACATCGACCGGCTTCTGACGCTCAAAGCGAATTCCGCGTAATCCCAACTCGTGGCAGGGCGCCTCCTCATGGATGCACTCGAGTAATCCCGGTCCGAGGAGGCGATGCACTTCCATTGCCGCACCGATGACGGCATGGGTCAGTCTGTTTTCGTCTGTGTTTTCTAAGTCCTCTGTGGCTCCCCTGTTCGTTTCCCCGCTGTGGCCTTTCAGCGATAGTTTTTATCATCGAGATGCTTGAAATCACTCCCCTCAGCCATGACGCCCACCGTCACGTCCGCAAACGTGAACACGGTCGTGCCCGGCTCCAGGTGGCCTCCAAAGGCTTTGTCCGCGTTGGCAAATGTTATATGCGCATGCACGCGGCCCTCGATCACGTACCCGTTCATGCCGGCGATGTCCGCGGGCGACTCCGGATCGCTCACGTGAATATTCTTGCTCGGAAAAGTCCGGTTGCTGACGACATGATAATGATACCCTGTCACCGAACCCACTCCGGACAGGATGACCCCATTCCGAACCTTTTGCTCTTTCACGATCCGCTCCAGTCCGGCCAGCAGATCAGCCTGGTACTTAAACCGAAAGACAACCACGCGTTCGAACTTTCCCTGGATTGCGAACACATCGGGGACGCTGTCGCTATTGGCCTTCGAATCTTCCGTCGCGACCGTATTCATAGTGACCTCTCTCCGCGTCTCGGCGGCGGGCCCAATCACACCCGAAGCCAACAGGCAACAACATAGCATTATTTTTTTCATTTGAATTCCTTTCGATGCCCGTCGTTGTAGCAC
>DASRKU010000399.1:0-2525 GCA_035648815.1 Verrucomicrobiia bacterium
GGAATTGGAGGAAGTCATGACCGCCTTTGTCAACGGGGATGCCGACGTCCTGCTCTCCACGACCATTATTGAAAGCGGCCTGGACATACCCAATGCCAACACGATCATCATTGATCGGGCGGATCGCTTTGGGCTGAGTGATCTTTACCAGTTGCGGGGCCGGGTTGGACGATACAAGCACCAGGCATTTGCCTACCTGCTGCTGCCGCGCCATGCCGGCTTGCTGGCGGATGTTCGAAAACGCATCGGCGCCATCAAGCAATACTCCACGCTGGGCAGCGGCTTCAAAATCGCCATGCGCGACCTGGAAATTCGCGGTGCGGGCAATCTCCTGGGTGCGGAGCAGAGCGGGCACATTACCGCCGTGGGATTCGAGCTTTACTGCCAGTTGCTCAAGCAAAGCATTGCCGGGCTCAAAGGGGAGAAAGTGAAACCCCGGGTGGAAGTGCAGGTGAATCTCGATTTCGTTTTCACGGGAGACCCGGGCAGTGGGAGGTCTGAGCCGGGCGGCAACAAAGTCCCGGACGCCGGTCCAGTCAGCCGCGCTTCGGACACCGCGCCCCGGGCCTCGGCTGGTTTGCCTCATGATTACGTGCCCGAGCCGCAGCACCGGATCGAAATGTATCGCAAGCTCGCGCAGGCCTCCGACAAAGCGGCCCTGGACAATCTGGGACGTGAATTGCGCGACCGTTTCGGGCCGCCTCCGCCGCCCGTGGACTTTTTGCTGCAAATGGCCGAACTGAAAATCCTGGCAGCCGAGCGCGGCGTCAGCTCCATTGAAGTCAGGGAAGATCGATTGATGCTGACGCGCAACGGCGATTACATCACGCTGGCCGGCAAGTTTCCGCGGCTCACGAAGAAGACCGCGCCGGCGCGATTGAAGGAGATCAAGAAACTGCTTCTGACGCTCTAAGTTGGTCGAGGGTCGACGGTCGAGAGTCGAGGGCGGAAGAGTGTTGACGCCTTGGAGGTTGGTTGTTGGATGTTGGTTTGTTGGATGTTCAGCTTCCAAAGTTTTATGGGGACGGGCCGTCCCCACCCCTGGCGCCCCTCTCACCTCGCACTTCCCTTGACGTCCCAGGCGTCGCGCAGGCCATCTCCGAGAAAATTAAACGCGAGCAGGGTGGCGATCAGCACTGCCGCGGGATACACAACCAGCCACCAGTAGATGCGGATGGAGTTGATCTGGTTGACGCCTTCGGCCAGGAGGGAGCCCCAACTGGCCATCGGCGGCTGAATGCCAAGCCCCAGAAAGCTCAGGAATGACTCGTACAAAACGATCGCCGGCACGGTCAGGGTGAGATACACGATCGCCACACCCAGCACGTTCGGCAGGATGTGCCGTTTTAAAATCCAAATCCGACCGGCCCCCAGCGCGCGGCTCGCCTCGACGAAGGGCCGGGTTCGCAGCGAAAGCACTTGTCCGCGAATGATGCGGGCCATCGTCAGCCACGACACGGCTCCAAGCCCTGTCAGCAGCAGTGCCACGTGAACCGCTTTTGCCAGCGCGGGAGATCCTTGCACCCAATCCCACCGCTTGAGCCATCCCCCCATCGTGGTGATGAGGACAATCACAAAGATGATCGACGGCAGCGAGTAGAGGATGTCCACAATCCGCATGAGGATGCTGTCCAGGCGGCCTCCGCCGAATCCTGCAATCGCTCCCCACGACACGCCGATCACCAGGCTGACGCAGGCGCCCACCAGTCCGACCAGCAAGGAAATCTGCGCTCCGTAGACCGTGCGTGAAAACACGTCGCGCCCGTGCTCGTCGGTTCCAAACCAATGGCGTAACCCCGGAGGATTGAACTGGGCATCCGAGACGCGGTCCGGCGCGTAGCGCGAAGCGACCGTTGCGGCCGGAGCGCCGAATTGCCGGGCCAACGTCAAGCCGAGCGGCCACAAAATGACCAGCACGCACAGGCCTGCCAGGTAGCATGCGCTCCAAAACGCGAGGCGATTGGCGCGGAACCGTTCGCAGCGGCTGGAGCGTGGCTGGGCGTTCGAGGCCGAGTCCCGGCCTGCCGCGTCAGGCAGCGAAGTCTCAAGCTGTTCATTCATACTTCACCCGCGGATCCAGCAGTGTGTAGGCGAAATCCACGGCAAGGTTCAGGCCGATGAGCAACGCCGCGTACAGCACGGCGAGGGCGACGGTCATCGTGTAGTCGAAATTGAGCGAGCTATTCACAAAATAGACGCCGAGCCCCGGGATTTGGAAAATGTTTTCAATCACGAATGAACCGGTCAACAGTTCGGCCAGCATGGGGCCGGAGTAGGAAATAACGGGCAGCACGGCGAGCCGAAACACGTGCTTGAGGAGCAGGGCTGTTTCGCCGAGGCCTTTGGCCCGCGCCGCGATGACAAACTCGCTTTGCATGACGCTAAGCATTCCCTCCCGAAGCAGCCGCGCGACTTTGCCGGAGTAGTAGAGCCCCAGGGCTATGGTGGGCAGGATGGCATGCCATGGCGATCCCCAGAGCGCCACTGGCAGCAGCCGCCATTTAATGGCAAACAGCATGATTAAT